>JAWKXN010000002.1 GCA_041396965.1 Rickettsiales bacterium | reverse complement strand
AAATTACCTTGTGTAGCTGCGAGGGAAAGCGCGAGGACAGATGTAACAAGCTCCGACTGCCCAAACATGCCAAGCAATCGCGCAAGTTCCTTAGTATCTAAAGAAGGCTTGCGTGGTTTCACATGATACTGCTTGGCGCGTGGCTCTGCCTCATCTGCCAATGCTACCTCGCGCAGAAAATGTGCCAGCGCCATCGTGCCTGCCTTTGCCTGCAACGCGTCTTTTTCCTCCTCGGTTACACGAACAGAAATAGAAGTGGTTTTAGCCTTCTTCTTTTTAGGCTTCGCAATACCGCTGCTAACATTGAAATCTTGCAACAAATTGGGTTGGTTAGAATGGCCCATAGCTCCAGCCCTCCCAACCCTCGCTTAATCTCTTCTTCAAATGGCTTTAACTGTGCTTCCCAGTCGGCTAATTCTTCAAACAGGGAGTTCAAATCGAATCCCTCACTCGATTGAACAAAACAACGATAGGTTAAAGAATGAAAAAATTTTTCTTGGTCTTAATTTTAATTTTTCTATTCTTTTTATCTGGTGCCATCATTTACAAAAAAAACTCCGCTAGCTTAACGTTTGGTTGCGCCCCATGGGATGGTAAAACGCTTGAGCTGGAAATTACTACTTCAGCTATTGTCTATAAAATTAGCATATGGGGTAAAGGATATAGTGAATTAGAGGATGGTAAACATACTATTCTAATAGACAATAAAAGCTGGTCTTCTGGCGGAGTTGGCAAAGCACTAAAAGCAGTCATGATCCTATCAAATATATTAGGCAACAAGTATACGCCAATTAATCTTACAGTTCACTTTGATGAACTTAATTTAAAAGAAGGTAGCAAAGCGTCTGGTTGGATTCAAAAACTAGATGGAACAAAATATCCTTTCCAAGGAGTAATAGAAGAAGATAACTGCCATTTATTATGACAACTGTGGTACCAGCAGGTGTTTTGGAAATCAAGGCGACTCCGAAGAGCCCCTAAGGGGATGACCAGCGGGTTATTTATTAATCCCGTCTCATCCGTAATTTTACGCAGAGCAACTTTCATCAGCGCGATGTTGCAACAAAAATAACCTTGATTTACAAGCGGTTTAGGGCAATATAATCCGTACCAGAGAGTTTGAAAAGGGTTCGAATTTCTGTGTCTTTTTCTCTCTATAGACAGATTTTCCTATAAATCCTGCTTTACGAAAATCCTCTAAAGTACGGGAAATGTTTGGTTTTGAAACCCGTACTTTGTTTTTTGTGGTATGGGATTATAAAATAGTAAGGTCGGACAATGAGGAAAGAACTAGAAGAATTCCAGTGGCATGTATATGGTTTATCAAAAGATGACCTAAGCTATGTGGTTAGGGTTACACAAGAAATCATTGATGATCGTAAAACTGTCTTAGAAAAAGAAATTGAAAAAATAAAACAAGAGAACCCTGAAGATGCAGACGATATACTTGATGACTATGTATACTATAAAAACTTGGAATGTTTTTATTTATGGGAGTTTCTGATCATTAGACTAATAGGAGTATTTGAAGGAGTTATGGAGCAAAACTTTCTCCCTCAAGGTAAATATCGAGGTTATCAGCACAGACTAGAAACGTTAGTGAAAAACGGCTACAAAATTGAGAATATAGATGAGCTAGGAAAATGGGTAAATCTTCGTAATGCTCTTTCTCATATGCCTCCTGAGCAGCATCGACCAATACTAATAGATAAAGACGACATAGCTGACTTAGAGAAACTATTGATTGCGGAAATTGAAAACTTAGAATCCCAAAAGGCATCAAAAACTTAATTCTATCCCCAACATTGGAAACGCCAACGCCTTTAATATAAATCATTCTCTAGTTATAGCAACCACTTAGCCAATCACGCCGCAGAGATTTTTCAGTGATTTTTGAGTCTATAAACGGCCATCCACTTTCGCAAATTTTTGCTCTGCTAAAATTTACTGCGGCAAGATTGGTTTAGATTGGTAGGAATTTAAGAAACGCCGAGTTTATCACTTAAACTGGGATTTCCAGCGGTTTATATTTTCCCAAGGTAAGGTCAGTTTGGTTGTTACCTCACCATTTATCCAGCTCAGCATTTTTTGTGTATCGTCACGTTTTACTGTTGGTAATCCGGTATCACGGGCAATCTCGGCGGCTCTGTTATCTACCTCTATAATCAGGGTGCGTCTTTTATTTTGCATCGCACGGATACCGCCATGCAGGCGTGTGCCGAGAAAATCAACATCCAATGTTTCAAGCGCGTTATCATAGGCGGCGAGGCTTGGCTCTAATATCTCAATTTTATCGCCGAGATTCATATTCTTAACATACTCATCATCACCACTCATTTGCGGCCAGAGATAGACTTTCTCATAGTTATTGGTTAAGACTTCCAGCCATTTCCGGTCTAGCTCGGGGTTGTGATGATAAGCGGTTACGGTGGTCATTACACTGGCGGAACGCTCAGTTGGAATAGAGTCACAATGCTCCGGCGTTAGCTGCCACATGGTTGGGCAGGCGGTGTTGATAACATTGTGGATATTTATTTTTTTAAGCCGCTCCTCAGTGTAAGAGTCACGAACGGAATGAATATATTTTTTGGATAAAAGCTTGCGTAAAAATATCTTGGTAGCGATGTCGGTAGGGCGTTGATAAAACCGCCACCCCACCCCCATAAGGATAGGGTTAGGCAATGTAAGCGCCTCAATTATACCGATTTTCCATTGTGGTTTGAGCAGCCAGTAGGCGCATAGCAGGTTAGTGCCACCAACAAACGCCATATCGTTGTTTTTGATGCTGCCGCGTTGGGCGGAGGTAAGTGGAATATGGGTTGGAACGCTTACGAAATTGTCCGGTGGATAAATTTCTTTTAAGTGTCTTCTTACCGCGTCCATTATGATACCGTCCCCCAGATTGTCGGACGATATTGAAGTGTCAAAAAGTGTAATATTTCTCATAATCTAGGCTTTCTATCATATAAAATAAAAATTGAAACTGTAAAATGCTGGTTACTCGTTTTTTATTTTAGTGTATATATCAATTAGTTTTTCTATATGATTTTGAGTTATGGGTGGATTTTTCCAGAAAGATTCGTAAGCCAATTCACCGGCTTTTCGTATTAACTCATCATTTTTAGTTAGAGCTAAATATTTTGCTAAGTCTTCCGCGTCACCTGATTTTATGTGCCAACCATTTTTCCCGTGTTCTATACGTTCAGCGGCGGCGGAAATATCACTTACTATGGCGGGTATTCCCTTAGCCATAGCTTCCGCTACCACCAGCCCATAAGTCTCATACCACAGGCTTGGAAACACTAAACAACGGGCTTTTTCCAGCTCCTCTATTACCCGCGCTGGCGATACCCAGCCAGTTAGATGGCAATTATCATATGGCTCAGCTAGCTTTTTTAGTTCGCCGTCACCTACTAAAGTTAAGGAAATACCAGCTTTTTTTGCTGCTTCTAGCAATATTTCTATACCTTTTTCCGCGTCTAACCTACCGACCGCGACCACTGATTTATTTTGTGTTACATCCACAGGAGGTTTTTTGGGAATATCTATAGGATTCTCAAGAGAATAATAATTAGCGTTAGATGGTAGGTAAGGTTTGAGTAGAGACGCTGAGTTATTTGATAATGTAATATAATTTTTTACGTTTTTGGGGAATCCACCAATATTTTTTTGGATAAATCCACGAACAACCCGATATATTTTATGGAAATAGTGCCGTTTGTCACATTTGGCTTTTATACAATCTAGTGACATGGCTTTTCTATGGCATGGTTTGCAGAGATTATAGTCAAACAAAGCTCCGTTTGGGCATGCCGGGAAAAAATCATGTAGGGTGCATACTACCTTAAAGCCCATTTTGTTCGCGACTTTTACGGGACTTACGGTAAGGGCTTTTGTGTAGCCGTGCAGATGGACAATCGTATCACTTTTATTCATGTTTTTTAATAGATTACGAGTAGCTTTAGCGGCTTTAACATTCCACAATGCTTGCAGCATTATGAAGGGATTTTTACCGGCTTTTATGAGCTCGGTTTGGTTGAGGCAGATTATTTTTATATTTTCGCTTATCTTAGGATTAGCAAGCTCAGGACATATTGGCGCGCAAGCTCCGATAAATATGACGTTAACCCCTGCCCTTGCTAGACCAGTCGCTTCATCTATGGCGACTTTACTCGCTCCTCCATTTATATGGCAGTAATCGTTTAATATTACAACGTTTTTTATGGTCATGATAGCGCGCTTTTTTTTCTCTCAAATTTTTCTGAGAATTGTTTGGATAGTTTTTTGCCGAGTTTTACCATAGGTATTTCTATAGTTTTTTCCACACAAAACGCTAGCGAATAGATGAGGATAAATAAAGCGGCAAGAAAGCCTATACTATTCTCAAAAAAACCTAGAAGGAGAGAAATTTGAATGAGCGGGGCGTGGATTATATAAACCCCGTAAGAAATATCGTACTTAATTAAAAATACTGGTAGACGTAGAGCGCAGATGAAAACTAAAAAGCCCATTAACGCCGGATAAATAAACATTATTGGTAGGTCGTGGCGTAGTGAGCAGATGGTAAATAATATGAGGGCAGTTATAAAAGCCATTTTATGGTTGATTTGTATTTTATCCTGATAGTGATACAGAGCTATTCCCATTATGAAAAACCGCATTTGTCCTGGTAGTTGTTTTGCTAAAGTGTCCATGCCATAATGTTGGCAGGTTGCCGCGAAGATTGTGGATAATACATATATGGCGACTATTAATGTAATGGTATATTTCCTAAGTAGCCAATATAGGAAAGGTACTATCATATAAAACATAACTTCTATTTTAAGAGTCCACAGGCTGGCGTTTATCGCCGGATTATGAGCGTTAGAAAGTAACCCTCCCATATCTGGGCTTAAAAAATTGGCGAATACCAAGTTGCTCGCTAGATATTTAACTGTCTCTTTTATAGTTACATCACCACCTAGTAAATAGAACATGGTTATCGCTTGCGTAATTATCACGGTGAAATAAAGTGGGTAAATACGGAAGAAGCGTTTTATATAGAACCCGCCAATTTTAGGAGAATTGACAAAACTGCCATAGACTAAATAACCGCTTACCACGAAAAAAGCGTCAACCGCGAAGTCGGCGTAACTATATATATGGGGGGATGGCAAGCCAGGCAGGACTCTGAAATGCCCGAATACTACAAGGCTTGCCAGTATCAGACGTAGAATGGTGAAATTATTTACCGGCAATTTCTATTTCCTTTTTATTGTTCTTATTATTTGTAATATTTGTTCCTTTGCTGGCGAGAATAGATACCGCCGCGCCAAAAAATAAAGATGTTACTTGGTCTTCTAGCATTGACATGGTGATGCCGTAAGCAAGTATGAACATAATTATTGCTAGAGCGTTTATCTGCGCGGAAGAGGCTTTGTTTGGTGTTTTTATACATATGTATAGTAGCCAGCCAATGTATAGCAGGCTTAACATACCAAAATAGGCATATAGAAAAATAAACATATTATCGGAGTAATTTACACTAAACGGCGCGTAGAAACGTTGTGCGCCACCAATTCCACCAAGCCCTACTCCGAAAGGAAAAGCCTCTCTTTTCTCAATCCATGACCAAGCTAGCGGCCAAATTTCTTCTATCCTCATATATAAAGAGGCGGCGCTAAATACTCCTGAGCTAGAGTCCATAATAAAATTAGGTAGGATTATAGGGCATCCTATCATCAGGATAGTCGCTATTATAATGCCTATTTTAAGAGCAGGAGCTGGTCGCTTATAGAATATTAAGATGATAACGGAAATAAGGACGAACATTATAATAGAGCTTTTTTGAGTTGTCCAATAAAGAAGCATGGCGGTAGCTATTGTAATTAGTAATTTTTTGACAATAGATTTTGTATTGAAAAATAAAAGAAAAGCGAAGAATGGCATGATAAGAGCAGCGTTAATTGATGAGCGCATAAATCCCGCCGCTCGCTTATCCGCGCCCTTTATCATCCAGTCTCGGCTTACATCAACATCTATCCCACCTATTTTGGCTTCTATACCAATCCATGGGAATTGGAAGAAATATTTATCAAGAAATATTCCGATGAAGCTTATGACAAAGAATACAGCTATAGTTTTTATCATTATTGGTGGTGGCTTTATTAAATACTCGGCGAGTAAGGTTCCTATAAGGACAGTTAGCAATAGCTTAGTACAGTATATTATAATGAAAAAACTGCCGATATTTAACATAAAAACAGTACCATGCACTGCTATTATAAAGAAAAATATATAAAAAGCGGGATGTATTCTCCTATTAATCAATTGTTGCGTTATTATGACAAGAAGGGGAATTATAATTATTATATCACGAACAAATATTAGGGAGTCCGCTCCAAAAATATTAAATAAATAACGGATTGGACCTTCAAATAAATAAAAGGCAAAATATGTTGTAAGTGATAGGTAGAATAATATGGGCATTTTTAGGTGTTTATTTGGTCATATGTTGTAGCGCGATATATTTTTAGAGTGCTTATCATAAAGTGTTATATTTGCCAAGCTGTTGCTCAAACAATACAATGAAAGTTAGAAATACTTGGATCTTTACTAATTTGTAATAATTTTATTGCAAGTATGACTGTCAGATAATAGTAAGACCTTCTTGTTGGAAAGTTGAAAGAAAGATGGTAAATTGAGGAATTTATTAAAAATATCGGTGTTTCCCCTGCTTTTTCCCTTGTTGCTTGGTTGCACCGAGAAGATAGACTATTTGCCGCCAGCTCCAGAGGAAAAGTTACTTAGTATAAGGCAGGCGCCGCCGCTGGATCCTTATCTATTGCAGATTGGTGATACTATGGATATTAAGGTAAGGATGAACCCTGAGCTTAATGAGTCAGTTATTATCCCTCCTGACGGTATTATATCTACTACTATGGCTGAAGATGTCATGGCTTATGGGCGTACTGTGAAGGATGTTCGTAAGGATTTAGAAAAACAATATAAAAAAGAATTAAATAGTCCTAGATTGTCGGTTATAATGCGTTCTTTCGCGCCTAACCGTATATATGTGGCTGGTGAGGTTGAAAAACCTGGAGAGTTTGTGACTGCTGGTCCTAGCCTTACTCTTCTTCAATCTATAGCCAGAGCTGGGGGAATTAAAAATTCGGCGGCTCCTGAGAATACTATAATAATACGTCACCGTATCGGCTATCCAGCTGAGGCTTATATAGCTGATTACAACACCGCGATTACCGGTAAAGATCCGAAGGCGGATGTACGACTTGCCGCTTACGACGTAGTTTTTATTCCACGTAGTGGGGTCGCTAATGTTCATAGATACTATCAGCAATATATACAGCAGTTCTTGCCGCCGTCATTTAACATGTCCTATCAGCTTAACCCTAACGACAGTATTAATCAGTAATGGATGAAAATATTAATATACGGGATTTAATTTCCTCTTTTTTCCGCCAGTTCAAAATGTTTATGCTGGTGTTCATAAGTGCGGTCACTATTGGAGCATTATTTATAGCTTTCGCGGAAAAGCAATATATATCAACCGGTAGTTTGCTCATAAAGTTTGGAGCTAGCGCTGAGGCTGGTATTAATAAAGATAGTGACAGGGAGATTATAAGCTCCAATGACCGTCGTGAGGTCATGCAATCAAATATTGATATTTTGGGAAGTAATGATTTATTAAGAGAAGTTATTGAGAAGGTGGGCATTGAAAATGTTTACCCAAATATTGAAAAAGAGGTGAAAGGCAGAGACGTTCCTCTAGAAGCCGCTATAAAGAGGTTAAAGACAAAGCATCTCTCTATAAAGTCCGGTAGTCAGAGCAATGTTATAAATGTAATCGTCTTTAATAAGAGTCCTAAAGTGGCTAAGAAGTTGGTGGAGACAATACAGAGTGTTTTTATCACTAGGCAGATGGAAACGTTTAATAAGCCACATACTGATTTTCTTTTAGAGCAGGTTAACGGTGCAAAAGGAAGGTTAGATTTAGCTCAGAAGGAGCTGCATAAATTTAAGTCAGAAACAGGGATTTCTTCTTTTGACGAGGAAATTAATGAGTTGCTTAAGCAAAAGAGTAACGCTCTTACGGTGGCTTTTCAATCAGTTGATGACGCTCAGAATAAAATAGCTAATTTGCGTAATAAAGAGGCGGAACTTCTCTCTACATATAGGGCTAGCAGCCCAGCGGTAAGATCTATAAGAAAGACTATAGTTGAGGCTGAACGTCAACTTAAGGAGCGTCAAAGTAATTTGAACTCAAAGGATGGTGTGCTTTCCGCTCAGCTCGCTGGTATTTACAAAAGAATCAATGATTTAGAGAATCGGCGTAGTAGGTATAATAACCTTGAGCGTCAGGTGGAATTAGAGGAAGCTAATTATAAAAATTACCTTACGAAGAGTGAGGAAGCTCGTATTAGTGAGAATTTGGGTAAGAAGAAAATAACCAGAGTTGTTATAATTGACTCTCCGAAAGAAGCAATAAAGCCAGCTCGCCCTCGTAAATTACTTGGTATGGCTGTTGCGATTTTAGCTGGTATATTATTTGGTGGAGCGGCGGTATTGGTGCTTGAGCTTCTTGATGATCGTTTTCGTAATACTAGGCAGCTAGGTCGTGCTATGGAAGTGCCGGCTTTCGCTTATTCTTCTAAAAGCTCATCTAAGGATAAGTTGGTCAGTCTGTTTAATTCTATAGATTACGCTATGTCGGGTGTTAAGTGTCCGGTTATTCAGATAGCTAGCAGCTATTCGCGTGAGGGGGCTGAGGAGGTAGCTAAACAACTTACTTCTCTCGCCACTGAGCAGGGTAAGAAAGTAATGTTGATAAATAGCAAAGAATTGCAGGAAGATTTTTCTAGAAATACTGAGGAGTTTATTCGTAAGGGTGATGGAAGTTGGATAATAATTTCTAGTCCTGACTTGCTTAATGATCGTATGGGGCAGTCCCTTATAAAATTATCAAGTGGCAGTGTTCTAGTGGTTGAGGCGGAGCGTACGCGCGCGCCGGTTGCTGGTGAGACTGGTCGTCTTATTACTTCTCTTGGTGGCAGGGTTATATCTTCTGTATTGGTAAATAGAAGATTTTATATACCTAATTTGGTATATGGCTTACTTTATAGAACCAAAAAAGCTTAGTTGGCTTGTAGCTTCTAAGTGATTAGAATAGCTTATTTTCTCTATAAAAATGAAAATGATTGTTTACTGGCACTAAGCTAGAGTGTAAATGTGGCATCTCCATATAGATAATAAGCAATAAGTAAGTATAAAGTTATTACAATGCATATTTTAATAGCCAATAATATATATCCACCGATAATGGCTGGTGGAGCTGAGTTGATTGTCGCTATGCAGGCAGAAAGGCTAGCGAAGCGAGGTCATCGTGTTACAGTGGTCTCAACCTGCTCGCCATCTGATGAGCCATATCCGGTGGAGGTTAGAAATGGTGTTGAGGTAATACGTTTTTTTCCAAAGAATCGTTATTGGCATTGGGAGCGTGGTGACCGTAAAGGGTATGAAAAGGCTCTATGGCATCTTCGTGACGCTTGGAATAAGGACGCGGCGAAAAGATTCAATCAGGTAGTAAAAGAGAAAAAGCCAGATATTTTACATACTCACTTAATAGACGGTTTGTCAGCCTCAATCTGGAAAATGGCAAAGATGGCAGGCATTCCGGTTATTCATACCGCTCATGATTATCATTTATTATGTCCGCGTGCTCTTCTACTTACAAAATCACTTAAAATATGCACCAGCCCACAGCTAGGATGCCGCATTTATCGTAAATGGCATATAAATACTAGCCGTTATGTTGACCTATTTTGTAGCCCATCACAGTTTCTTATAGATAAACATATTGAGGCTGGGCTTTTGTCAAAAGCAACAGCGGTAGCTAGAAATGGTATAGTGCTTCCTGAAAATATAGAAAAACGAAATAATCTTGGTTCTGATAATATTCGTAAGTTTATATTCGCTGCCCGCCTTACTACAGAAAAAGGTTGTGAGGTATTATATGAAGCTCTTAAATTGTTGCCGGAGGATTTGAAATTTGAGTTTTCTATAGCTGGTAAAGGGATATACGCTGAGAAGTTTCAAGAACTTGCCGCTAGTGATTCTCGTGTAAAATATCTTGGTTATATAAGTGGTGAGGAAAAAGACAGAATATTCCGTAATTCCGACTGGTTACTTATTCCGTCTTTATGGTACGAGAACGCGCCGGTAGTTATTGTAGAAGCGGCGGCTTATGGTCTTGGAGTAATTGGCAGTAATATTGGAGCGATACCAGAGTTTGTTCGTCATGAAAAAACCGGATTATTGTTTGAGACTGGTAATTCTAATTCACTCGCTGACTCTATAGTAAGAGCGGTTAACGATAAGAATATTCTCACTAACCTTGGTGAAGAGACAAAGGGACTACTTGCCAGTTCCAGTGTTGATAATATGGTAGATAATTATTTGTCTCATTATGAAAAACTTATAGGCAATGCTGGGTAGTAAATACTAAATAATTTGGTATTTTTATGTTTTCTGTTATAGAGAGGTATAAATTTTATCTGTACCGTAGGTAATAGAAATAATCAGGAGGTATTATAAATGAAAAAATCTGTTTTGGTCGCTGGCGGTGCTGGGTATATTGGCGCGCATGTTTGTAAGGCATTGGATGCCGCTGGTTATTTGCCTGTGACTTTGGATAATCTATCAACCGGACATCGTGATTTTGTTCGTTGGGGAGCACTTATAGAAGCTAATGTCTCAGATCTTGGAGTGGTATCTGAAGCTGTAGTTGATAATAATATTGAGGCGGTTATTGACCTTGCTGGTTCTATTGAGGTGGCTGAGTCAGTAGCTAACCCGATAAAATATTATGATAATAATTTCGCTTGTAAGCTTGCTTTTTTAGAAACTCTAAAAAAAGCTGGAGTAAAGGCGTTTGTGTTCTCCTCAACAGCGGCGGTTTATGGTGAACCGGAGACAGTTCCAATACCGGAATCACATAAAAAATCTCCTAAAAGTCCTTATGGCTGGTCAAAATTACTGTTTGAGCAATTGCTTGCTGATTATCATAACGCCGGTGGACCAGCTTGGATGGCTCTTAGATATTTTAATGCGGCCGGAGCCTCATTTGATGGTGATATAGGCGAGAAACATGAGCCGGAGTCACACTTGATACCAAAAGCTTGTTTTGCCGCATTAGGACGCTCTGAGTCGCTTGATGTGTATGGTAATGATTATCCAACACCGGATGGAACGGCTATTCGTGACTATATCCATGTTATGGATTTGGCGAAAGCCCATATATTAGCTTTAGAAGCGCTGCTTGATGGGAAACCTTCCGCCGCTTATAATTTAGGTAATGGTATTGGTACTTCAATTAATGACATATTAGCTAGCTTTACCAAGCTTGGTCATCCGGTTCCTCATTCATTTAAGCCAAGACGAGCGGGAGATCCGGCGCGTTTGGTCGCTGATAATAGTGCAGCTTGTAAAGAGCTGGGTTTCAAACCTAACTATGGTGATGTTGATAGCATTATAAAATCCGCTTATAACTGGCATAAAGATAATTAAGATAAATTAGAGGAATATTAGAGATGAGTGAGCCACGTCGTATTTCCGTAGCTGAAGATATAGTATTCGCTAATAATAATCCCTTTGTGCTTATCGCTGGCCCGTGTCAGGTGGAGAGCCGTGACCATGCTTTGTTCATGGCGGAAAAGCTTGTGGCTATTACCAAGAAATTAGGTATTCCGCTCGTCTATAAGTCATCATACGATAAAGCGAACCGTACCAGTATTAGTGGTAAACGTGGACTAGGTTTGCTTAAGACTTTGCCGATTTTTGAGGAGATAAAGAGAGATCTTGGCGTTGCCGTACTAACTGATGTCCATACGGAGGAACAATGTTCGGTAGTCGCTCCTTATGTTGATATATTACAGATACCGGCATTTTTATGTCGGCAAACCGACATGTTGCTAGCGGCGGCGGCGACCGGAAAGGTTATTAATATTAAAAAAGGACAGTTTCTAGCGCCTTGGGATATGAAAAATGTCGTTGATAAGATGGATTATTCTGGAAATGATAAAGTTATTCTAACCGAAAGAGGAGCTTGTTTTGGCTATAACACATTGGTAACGGATATGCGTTCATTGCCAATTATGGCACGTACAGGCTGTCCGGTGGTAATAGACGCTACTCATAGTGTACAACAACCCGGTGGGCAGGGAGGAGCATCAGGCGGAGATCGTAGTTTTGTTCCCACTATAGCTAAGGCGGCGGTTGCGGTTGGGGTGGCGGGTGTGTTTATGGAAACCCATCAAGATCCTGATAACGCGCCGTCTGATGGTCCTAATATGGTAAAGTTAGAAGATATGGAATCTCTACTTTCTAGTCTTAAGGAGTTTGATAAGATTGCTAAGAATCTATAGTCATTTGATTTTACTTTTATACATCGTTAAACTTCGCCTCATGTAGTTCTTCTACACTTCGGCTATTTTACCCAATTAGTTTACTTTGTATAAAATAAACTAAAAAGACTATATATAGATTATTACAATTTTTTTGGCTGTAATTTTTGTATAGATATATACATTAATCCAAATAAAATTACTTGAAATAATGCTTGGGTTACGCAGTAGATTAGCACAGCCTGTTGTGGCTCTAGGGAATACTCATAGCTTATTATGAAGCCACTGATAACACAAATAAATCTGCTTAGATCCCACATAGCCATAAGACCTTGTTTCTCAAGTATTTGTAAGGTATGAACTACGGAAGTTACTATCATTTGTGGCAGGTAGCAGATACTCATTACGTGGATATAAATTACGGCTTCTTTCCATTCCTCTCCAAAAACAAAAGGTATTATAAAGGAGGCTGTCAAATTAATTATAATAAGCCAGAAAGACACGATGACGAACTGGCCACCAGTTATCTGTAAAAAACGTTTACGCATAGCCACAGGGTCGCTATCTTGCGTTTTTGAGGCCTCGCCGAGATATACTTGTAATATGGAAGTGCTAATCAGTAGTAATGGTCTGCCGATTATTCTGTCTGTAAGGAAAATAAAACCGGCGACCGTATGGGAATAGATTATTGGAATTAGCAGTAATAAAATGTTATTTGATCCGATAGCGCTTATTAAGGCTGACCATGTTGAAAGCAGTGGAAAGCGTATATATCTTCGTGCGATTTTTTTCATATCCACATAGCTTATTTGTTGGATTATCGTTTTTGGTTTTATAATGAGTTTCCATAATATGTTGAGAAAACCAGCAGATTGACCAAGAATAAATCCGATTATAAGACCGAATCCACCAGCCCCAGCTATTCCCATTATGATCTGACTTACCGGACCAGTTACACCTTGATATATTTTTGTTTTTGATATTACTCCGAAAGCTCCGGCAAGCGTGGCGTAGCTAACCATTATCTGATACGCGCCTATACCAAAAAAACCGATCGGAAGTAGATACCAGTAAGTTTTTAGTGATTCATACACTGACTTAGTAAATTCAGAGTAATTTATTATTGATATTTTAAGTTCATGGGGAAACAGAAATAGAACTAGATAAAATATACATGTTGTAGTAAATAGGATAGAGCAGCATACGGCAAGAAGATTGGCTGCCTCCTTATCGTTTTTGACAATAGTCATAGCCATTTCGTAGCGCATTGACGCTATTACCGAAAGTATCGCTACTAATGAGCTAAATAGCCCTAGCATACCGAATAAATCTGGTGAATATATACGGGTGAGTACTGGCGATAACAGAAGCGATGTTAACTGCCCAAGAGCGGTGCCGGTAAACATGATTATGACATTACGGGCAAAGCCGCCATGCGCTAGCTTATTATTTATAAGACTTATTATTTTCTTCATTAGTTATTGTAACCCAAACTATTTTCGTAAATATCTGAATATGTATAAGGCTACAAAACCGTTAGCTAAAGCCATAGATAAAAATATCTGCGGTATCGTAAAACCGCTATTTAACATTAGCAAGGTAATTACAGCGGCGGCGACCATAAATAAAGCGTTTATTATGTTGTTGGCGGCGATTATACGAGAACGGTGTGTAACTTCACTATCGTGTTGCATGATAGCGTAAAGCGGGACTATGTATATACCGGCACATATTGAAACCAGAAGTAGATCAAAAGTTATGCGCCAGTTAGTAAATGTAGAAAAAAATTCAGAAATACCAATCAGATTTTCTGAAATAAGCGTATTATTTCCATTGCTTGCGAAATATAGATCAACTCCGAATAAGGTCATGCCCAGCATAGCGAACGGTACATAGGTGCTTTTTATCTCACCTTTGAGTAGCTTATTACATAATACAGAGCCGATACCTATACCTACGGAGAATATAGTAAGGAATAAAGTTACGATTTCTGATTCAGCATGTAGAGAATCTTTAACATAAGTTGGAAATTGCGAGAGGTAGGTAGCTCCAACCAACCAGAACCATGATATAGCGATTATTGATAAGAATACTCGGTCATTCTTGCGGGAGAATTTTACGATACGCCAAGTTTCTTTCCAGATATTTTTGCTTATTTTGAGTGTCGGATCAGGAGGAGGAGCTACCGGTATGTAGCGGCTGGCGATGTAACCAAAAACAGAAACTAGCAACAGAGATAGAGAAATAAAAAATATACCTTGTGGCTGTAATATAAGTATGCCGCCAAGTATCGTTCCAAACAGGATTGATAAAAAAGTACCAGCCTCAATATAGGCATTGCCCAATAATAGTTCATCTTCTTTTAGATGTTGTGGTAATAAAGAGAATTTTATTGGACCAAAGAAAGTTGATTGGATTCCCATTAAGAATAATGAAGTCATCAAAAACCAAATGCTTTCAACATAAAAACCGATAGTAGCGGCAATCATTATTATGATCTCAACGATCTTTATGATCCTTGTAACTTTAGCTCTGTCTATTTTATCCGCTATCTGTCCGGCAATCGCTGAGAATAAGAAGAATGGTAATATAAAAATGCCGGCGGCTAATGTAACCAATAGTTGAGCGTCACCATTTTCCGATGATGATAATTTATATGTTATCAGCATTACTAGAGCGTTTTTTAATAAATTATCGTTAAACGCTCCCAAAAATTGGGTGACAAATAAAGGAAAAAACCTTTTAGAGAGAAAGAAGCTCATGTAATATTTACCATGTATAGGATATTATATTCCATCTATATCCCATCGCCGAGACGACGGAGTATTTCGTCTAATTGGCTTAGAGAATCGTAGCTAAGAATGATTTCACCAGTTTGACCTTTATCATGGATAGATACTCTTATACCAAGATTTTCCGATAATGTTTCCTCGAGAGCGATAATATCGGGGTCTTTGTTGATAGGAGCGTCTCTTCTTACTTCTTGAGATTGCGGATTATCATAAGAGGTATTTCCATAACTATTACCACGTGATCTAGAATTTTTACGTTTGGTATGTCCTTGAACTTGTCTAGTTATATCTTCCGCTTGACGTACTGACATGCCTTTAGCTACTATTTCTTTGGCTATAGCAATGGAGTTTGGTATACCAATTAGTGTTCTAGCATGTCCCATTGTAAGCTCACCGTTATCAAGCATATCTTTTATCTCATCAGGAAGAGAGAGCAAGCGCAATAAGTTAGTTACATGACTACGGCTTTTACCAACGATATTAGATAACTCTTCCTGTGTATAATCAAATTCCTCAATAAGTCTTTGATAGCCAATAGCTTCCTCAAGAGGAAGTAAGTCTTGTCTTTGTACGTTTTCTACTAGGGCTAGTTCTAGCGCTTGCTTATCGTTAATATCACGAACAAGGGCGGGCACTTCTGAAAGTCCGGCTTGCTTAGCAGCACGCCATCTACGTTCACCAGCGATTATTTCGTATCCGTTATTACCATTTGGGCGGACAATAATCGGCTGCATTATACCATTACGTTTAATGGATTCAGAAAGTTCGTTTAGTGCTTGTTCCGCGAATTTTGTTCGTGGTTGGTATTTGCCTTGTATAAGACTATTTATTGGTAAATTATTGATGCCAGAAATAGGTTTTGTGGTATTTTGAATTGTTTGACTAGAGGTATTGTTGGTTGGTGGATTAGCAGATTGTGGATTAGTATTATTAGATTGATTCTGGTTATAATTTTCTGAGATCAAGGCGGAAAGACCTCTACCAAGTCCTCGTGTGGTTGTGTTAGTCATTATTATCTCCTTAGATATAAATATAATTAAGCGGCAGCTAGTTGTTGTTTAAGAATACGTTCGCGCTTAAGTAGTTCACTAGCAAGCTTTATATAGGCTTTTGAACCAGCACATTTCATATCATAAACTAAAGCTGGTTTGCCATGTGATGGCGCTTCGGACATCCGTATATTGCGAGGAATAACTGAGCTATATACAATGTCGCCAAAATAACCACGAACGTCATTTTCTATATGATCGGTAAATTTATTACGTCTATCATACATGGTAAGAATAATGCCTTGAATTGATAGGTCAGAATTAAGGTTAGTTTTGACCAATTCTATGGTTTTTACAAGATGGCTGAGACCTTCCAAAGCGTAGAACTCGCATTGTAATGGTATTATTACGGAATCAGAGGCAGCCAGCGCGTTAAGAGTGAGCAAGCCAAGAGAAGGAGGGCAATCTATAAGTATATAGTCATAGTTTGATTTGCCATTACTCATAGCGTCTTTAAGACGGAATTCTCGTCTTACTAAGCTTACCATTTCAATTTCGGCTCCTGATAAATCAATAGTAGCTGGTATTATATGAAGATTAGGGACAGCGGTTTTTTTGATAGCACTGGATAATTCTATATCATTTAACACCAACTCATAGGATGTAATATCACGTTCATTTTGATTGATACCAAGACCAGTACTAGCGTTACCTTGCGGATCAAAATCAACAATAAGTACGGTTTTACCAACAGCCGCTAGAGCTGTCGCTAAATTAACGGTAGTGGTTGTTTTGCCAACCCCTCCTTTTTGATTAACTATAGCAAAAACCCTTGTTTTTACTTGATTATTTTTCATTTTATACCTTTTTAAGATCAGTTATTTTTATAATAACACTAAGTGAATCGGTAATGCTTTTTGTTGTGGAGTAATTATAATTCCAATTCAGAAGAGCGTCCTGAATTTCTCTTTTATAATTTTTTCCTTTATGAAGAAAGTATTTTGTTTCATATGAAACGAAATTAGATGACAAGTGTAACAATTTATCAACAGAAGCACATGCTCTGGAAACAATAATATTATTTTTATTATCTATTATAACATTTTCTATTCTATCACAATGAATTTTTATGTTCACATGAACAGCTCTAGCGACCTCTTGTAAAAAGATAGCTTTCCTTTTATCGCTTTCAATAAGGTGAATATTTTTATATCCAGCTATGGCAAGAACCATACCGGGAAATCCGGCGCCGCTGCCCAGATCTATGATGGTTTTTTCATAATTATTTTCTAATAATTTAATGAGTTGGTACGAATCTAAAAAATGTCTGTGCCAAATATCATTTATAGTGTCGTTACTAATTAAATTTATTCGTTGTTGCCATTTTAACAATAGGCCATGATATATTTTTAGCTTGTCAAAAGTTCCATGTGGAACTGATACATAGTTATTTAATAACTCAAATGGATCTTTAAGCACAAGATTTAATCCAATTATTACTATCTGATGATAATTTTTTCACGTGAGCTATCAAATTAGTTATAGCCGCCGGAGTCATTCCTTGTATTCTGCTAGCAGCTCCAATATTATGGGGGCGATAAAATTTTAATTTGTTTTTTATTTCAGTGGAGAGAGATGGCATATTATCATAGTCAATAATGTCCGGAATTATTAGCTCTTCCTCTTTCTTGAAACTCAAAATATCTTGTTCTTGTTTTTGTAGATAGCCATCATAGAGTGCTTCTATCTCAATTTGTTCTATAATATCATAGGGAATATTATTTAATTCTGGCCATATATTACATATATTCTCAAAACTTATATGAGGATAAGTAAGTAATTCAAAGGCTGAACGGCGAATTCCATCTTTGTTTAGGTTTATATCAAAAGATGATGCTTGATTAGGAGTGATGTTTAATCGTCTTAGAGTTTCACGTGAAGCTGATAGAGTGTTCAGCTTGCTTTGGAAGCTGTTTTTTCGTTCATCTCCTATACAGCCAATAGAAAGTCCTTTTGGGGTTAGTCGTAAATCAGCGTTATCGGCTCTTAGACTAAGGCGATATTCCGAACGGGAAGTAAACATACGATATGGTTCACTGGTACCATATGTTATTAAATCATCTATCATTACCCCTATATAAGCATCTGATCTATCAAGAATAAATGGTTTAGAACTTGCCGCTGACAAAGCAGCGTTTATTCCAGAGATTATCCCCTGCCCCCCCGCTTCCTCATAACCAGTTGTACCATTTATTTGTCCAGCAAGGTAAAGCCCCCTCACCTTTTTGGTTTCTAATGTTGGCTTTAATTCACGTGGATCTACATAATCATACTCAATAGCATAGCCATAACGGATAATCTCAACATTTTTCAATCCAGTTATAGTTCTTATAAACTCTTCCTGTACCATTTCTGGTAGAGAGGTAGAAATTCCATTTGGATATACGGTACTATCATCTAGCCCTTCAGGTTCAAGGAAAATTTGATGTTTTTCTTTGGAGGCAAAACGCACTATCTTATCTTCTATTGATGGACAATAGCGAGGTCCAACCCCTTCTATCTGACCAGAATACATGGCTGATAAATGTAAGTTGTCATTTATTATTTTATGAGAGTCGAAATTGGTGTGAGTTATATAACACGAGATTTGTGGTACTGCTACCTTGTTAGTTAGATAGGAAAAAGGCTTTGGAACTTCGTCACCTTTCTGTTCCTCAAGATATTCCCAATCAATCGTTTTGCCATTTAGACGGGCGGGAGTACCAGTTTTTAGCCGCCCTAGATTGAAATTAAGTCTTTTCAATGTGTTAGATAGCCCAACAGATGGCGCGTCCCCTACTCTTCCTGCCCTTATTTTTTTATCTCCTATATGGATTAAGCCACTTAGAAAAGTTCCGGTGGTAAGTATGACTTTGGAAGATTTTATATGTTCACCAGAGCCTAATATAACGGCTTCCATCTGATTATTATCATTTATTACAAGATCTTCCACAGATTCTTCTATAATAGTAAGGTTTTGATATTCTGATAAAATATTTTGTATCGCCGCTTTATATAATTTGCGGTCAGCCTGTGCTCGTGGACCGTGTACGGCAGGGCCTTTACTGGCGTTTAGTATACGATAATGAATTCCAGCACGGTCAATGGCTCGTCCCATAATGCCGTCAAGAGCATCTATTTCCTTTACCAGAGTACCTTTAGCTATACCGCCAATCGCTGGATTGCATGACATTTCACCGATAGTAGAGAATTTATGGGTAATAAGAGCGGTCCTAGCCCCTACTCGTGCCGCTGCCGCTGCCGCCTCACATCCAGCGTGACCGCCACCAATAACTATTACGTCATAATTATACATCTGCTTTACCGTGAATATCATTAAATCTTAATAATAATTGCTGTTTGTATATGGTATATCTAGTTGTTAAGCAATATATATTAGCAAAATGGGTGTGAATTATATGGATAAAAATGAAGTAGATTTAATAAATAAAATATTAGAAAAGGCAGAGATAGACCTACCACATACCAAAAAGTTTTTTGAAACGATAATGAATGGTTTTAAGGAAAATCAAAAAGATACCACAAAAGTTGGTGAAATTTCTGGTATATGGACTAAATTTACTGATAAGGTAAAAGGCGATGTGTCTGATTTGACCGGAATGTTTGTTGGTAAATATGATGGACTAACGTCATCCCAGAAAATCCACGCTTTTAAGAATTTTTCCAGCAGTGCGCATATAGCTATTGAAGAAACTGATAGAGAGATTCTCTCCTTATTCAAGGATGCGTTTAATAGTTCTGAGTATAAGTATATTAAAAAAATACCGAATTTAGTAATATGTACGAGTGATTTGCCGTTTGCTCATACTTATAAAAAAGGCGAAGATGAGGCTGTTTTTATAAGTAGTAATTTAATATCAATACTTAAAGACGATATGAATAAAAAGAGTAAAAGCAGTTTTGAGGAAAGGATAAAAGCTGTTTTACGTCATGAGTTGTCCCATATAAACGACTATAACGAACGTGGCTGGATAGTTAGTAGTATGTCGTATGTTATACCAAAATTTAGGAAAAACGGGGAGTACAGAGCGGATGAACATGGTAGTCTTAATGGGAAAGAGTCAGATGCCATGATAGATGCCTTATCAGAAATATTTGTAAGGAAAGAAGAACTCAGTAAAGCTGTTGTAAATACCGCAAAAAAAATTATTGGTAATGTTAAAAAGGATGCTGGAGCTAATAAAGTGACCGACTATTTGTTTTCAAAGGCTATGAATAGGCTCAGTCAGTATATAAAAAATGGTTCAATAACTGAAAGAATAATGGAAGACGGTTCCACTCATCCGTCAATAGCTAATAGAATAGCAAAAATTGGTGAACAAGGTTGGAATTTAAGGAATTAGAGGTGCTCTCACTTTCCAATACAAAACTCTCTGAAGATTACGTCTAATATATCATCTACTTGGATTTTTCCGGTTATCTTGCTTATGGCAAGAGCGGCTCTTCTTAGCTCCTCGCATACTAGCTCTAACGGTTTGTCTTGCAATGATTTTTCTAATAAATCATCAGCTTCTTGTAATAAAGAGCGATGGCGAGCACGGGTAATTAGTGGTTGTTCCGCACTTTCAAAAAAATCTTTTACCTTATTTTCTATTATAGACAGAAGATTATCTATATTTTTCTCAGTTTTTGTGGATATAAGAATTGGAGAATTTAGGGATGTGGGAATGGGAGAATCCGCTGATATAAGGTCAGATTTTGAGATAATTATGATAGTGTTATCATCTAGTAAATTTCTAGTATAATCATCAATATCAGGTAGTTTAGAGCCATCAAATATAGCAAGTTTTATATCAGCCTGCCCTGCTCTTGCGTGTGCTCTTTTTATCCCCTCCTCTTCTATTTCATTTTCAGCTTCGCGAAGTCCCGCTGTATCCGTAAGTATTACTGGATAACCGGTAATATCCATTTCTACCTCGATGACATCTCTTGTCGTACCAGCGTGATGGGATACTATAGCAGCGTCCCTTCCCGCTAACATATTAAGAAGGCTGGACTTTCCAGCATTTGGCGCGCCAACTATAACTATCCGCAACCCCTCTCTAAGCCGTTGTCCACGCTTATGGTCAGCAAGCACTGACTGAACTGTATTTCGTAGATTTATGATGTTATTTTGTAAATCATCTAAAACTGAATCAGGTATTTCCTCGTCAGGAAAATCAATATAAGCCTCTAGTAACGCCATGCAGTTTATGATCTGGCTACGGATATTGTTATAAAATTCACTCATTTCCCCCTGCATTTGGCGTATTGCTTGGGTTTTCTGAGCAGAGGTATCAGCGTCTATTAGATCGGCAAGTCCTTCGGCTTCAATTAAATCCATTTTTCCGTTTATAAAGGCTCTACGGGTGAATTCTCCGGCTTCGGCGTGTCTGAGACCGCTTATAGTCGAAAGCACCTCTAAAATCTCAGAAATAACGGCTTTGCTCCCATGTAAATGTAATTCAACCGTATCTTCACCGGTAAAACTATGAGGAGCTTTGAAATATATAGCTAGTCCTTTATCAATTATTTTACTTGAAATTGGATTATAGAAGATAGAATATTTGATTAAATTAGGGGCAGGGCAGGGGGCGGAAGTAATTAATGATAAGGCTTGAGTGGCTTCTCTGCCTGATATGCGTATAATAGCTATTCCTGATTTTACTGGAGCGGTGGCAAGCGCGAATATGGTAGCGTTGGTCATTGCTGATATAATCTAATCATCAGATATTTTATAGCCAGCGCCACGTAGAGTATGGATAAGGCTTTTATCAAAGTCTTTATCAACTTTTTGCCGCAAGCGGCTTATATGAACATCTATAACGTTAGTTTGTGGGTCAAAATTATAATCCCAGACATGCTCCAGCAGCATGGTACGAGTTACTACATTACCACAGTTTTTCATCATATACTCAAGTAGAGAAAATTCTCTAGCTTGTAATTCTATGGTCTTTCCACCACGTTTTACGCTTCTGGTAAGAAGATTCATTTCTAAATCACCGCAGGTGAGGGTGGTTTCTGATTTCTCACCATTTTTTCTTCTCGTTATGCTTTCCAGACGCGCTTGTAGTTCTGAGAATGAATATGGTTTTGCCAGATAATCATCTGCTCCAGCCTTAAGGCCTTTTACTCTTTCTTCTACTTTGTCTAAAGCGGTAAGAAAAATTATTGGGGTTTCGTTGTTGGAGGCACGGAGGGTTTTTACTATGGTTACCCCGTCAAGATCTGGAACCATACGATCTATTATCATCGCGTCATAATTCTCGGTAGTCGCTAGAAATAGACCGTCACGCCCGCTCACACAGTGATCGGTTACATATCCTTGTTCCTTTAATCCTTTTAACAGATATCCGGCGGATTCATTATCGTCTTCTATAAGTAATATCTTCATGAGGGTATTTATAATGGGTTAAGTGCAAACTGTCCACTATCTTCCCATTTGGCGTTTGGTATCGGCTATAGAGGCTTCCACGAATTTCCCAACTATGTTCATACCACGTGACGCTAATTCTTTTAATAAATCTTTTGAGGATTCAAATATTATAAGTTGAGATGAGGCGAATGCTAGATGGTTGTCTTCTATCTTTTTGATATTACGTTCTTTTTGTTCAATAATATTTTTTAAGTGACTTATAAGTTTTTTAAGTTCATTTATGTTTTTATAACGTTTTTCCTGAATGAATTTTACTATTATTATCCTCAGGTTAGCTTCGCTAAGATTTTGAGCTATTTTTATTATCATATTGATATTAATGTCTTTTTGTTGCTCTAGCTGATCTATTATTTGCTTTATGTCGCCTATATCATTATCAAGATCATCTAAGCGATCTTTATGATTTTTATCGGCTATCGGCTTCAATAGAGCTGAGAACATTATAGCGTAATTTTTATATAAAGAGCTTATTTGATTTTTGGTTTCTCTATCGGGACGGTCAGTTTTTATGTCGATATTAATATTATTTGTCATTATATCACTAGAAGGTGATAGGGAAGGGTCATCGTCTTTGAAGGTTGAAAGAGGATTGCTTTGTATATAGCGTAAGCAGCGAAGATCATATGAGAGCATCTCTACATTAAGACGTGTATTGTTATAATCCTCAGAGATAAAACAGCGGATAGCGTCGTGAAAATACTCTATTCTCTCACGCATATCGCCGCCACCAATGGTCAGGCTAAATTTTTTCTCTATTTCTAATATTTCAAAATAAAGTCTGGTCAGTAGAGAAGCGATAGCCTCATGATCTTTTGACTGATTTTGCATTGTGTTTTTATTTTAATTATTTAAGAAATATAATCAATATTATATATTATTAACGAATTATATGTCTATATGATTAATATATCTCTATGTTCTATTTGATTCCCTAATAATAGCCTGATTTTATGAAGCAAACCTCAATATATATTCATTGGCCATTTTGTCTGTCAAAATGCCCGTATTGTGATTTTAATAGCCATGTCTATCAAACGATAGATGAGGAGAGATGGGGAAATGCTATAATCAGTGAGATGGAATATATGCGTCGCTATACGCATGATGCTGTTATAAATAGTATTTTCTTTGGTGGAGGGACTCCATCGTTAATGTCAGCTAAAACTGTGGAGTCAGTGATTTTATCAGCACATCGTTTGTGGAAGGTGAATTCTGGAATTGAAATTACGTTGGAAGCCAATCCTACCTCTGTTGAATCCGGTAAATTTATGGATTTTAGTAGGGCAGGGGTGAATCGTTTATCTATGGGAGTCCAGTCTTTACTTGATAGAGAGTTAAAATTTTTGGGTAGGCAGCATAGCGCTAAGGAGGCTATAAAAGCTATAGAGGTCGCTCGTAATATATTTAATCGTTATAGTTTTGATCTTATTTACGCACGACCAAATCAGACGTTAGATGATTGGAGGAAAGAGCTTGAGGAGGCTTTAAGTTTTGCGGGAGGACATTTATCGCTCTATCAACTTACTATAGAAAATAACACGGCTTTTTATAATATTTACCATAATGGTGGGTTCTCATTACCAGATGAAGATACAGCGGAAAAGCTTTACCGGCTTACTGAAGATATAATGAATAAAAACGGTTTTGTTTCTTATGAGGTGTCAAACTATGCGAAAGATGGAGAAGAAAGTATTCATAATCTTAATTATTGGCAGGGAGGGGATTATATAGGTATAGGAGCAGGAGCACATGGTAGAATTACTATAGAAGGAAGAAGAGTAGCGACCAGTAATATAAAAAGCCCTAATAGATGGTTGGACAGTGTAGAAAAAAATAACAATGCTTTAGATCTGTGGGAAACGCTGTCCGTAAGGGAAGAAATAGAGGAAAGGTTAATGATGGGGCTGCGGTTAGCTGATGGCATGAATTATAAAGATTTTATCACAATGACTGGCTATGATATATGTGATTATATAAATATGGATAAGAAAGAATTTTATACAAAAGAAGGTTTGTTAGAGAATAATAAAGAAAGTTTGGTAGTAACTAAGAATGGTCGACTTTTGCTCAACTCTATAATTTCAGAATTGCTTATATAGGTAGATAAAAAAAGCCTCTCTTTACTTGTATAAAGAGAGGCTTAATTTGGTATGCTTATATTAAGCAGTTCTGATTGTTTGTAAGAACTCATCAACTTTCTGCTTTAATATTTCGGACTGTTGATTAAGATTCTTAGCTGAATCAAGAACTTGTATAGCGGTGGAACCTGTCTTTTCAGCTCCCTCTTGAACAGAAACCATGTTTTGAGATATTTCCTGTGTGCCACTAGAAGTGCGCGCCACATTATGGGCAATCTCTCTGGTTACGGCTGATTGTTCCTCAACAGCGGTAGCAACCGCTGAGGTACTGCTTGATACCTGACTGATAATGTTAGCGATATCCATAACTGAATCAACGGAGGTTTTAGTAGCATTTTGCATCTCGTTAATTTGTTGGGTTATCTCATCAGTTGCTTTACCAACCTGATTAGCTAGATTTTTAACTTCAGAAGCCACAACCGCGAAACCTTTCCCTGCCTCACCAGCTCGGGCTGACTCAATGGTCGCGTTAAGAGCTAGAAGGTTAATCTGACCAGCTATACCAGTGATAACCTCAATAATCTGAGCCACACTCGCTGACCTTTCAGAAAGGAGATTGATCGCGTCTCTGGCATACTCAGCTTTAGAAGCGGCATCATTAGCGATTTGACTGGATTTTTGCGTTTGATCACTTATCTCTTTAATAGAAGCGGTAAGCTCTTCAGCGGCTGAGGCAACCTGAGTAGAGGTTTGCGCCGCCTCATTAGAGGCGTTTACTACTATGGTAGAGCGTGTTTTGGTGTCCTCAGCTATGTGAGTAACACTCTCAGCGCCAGATTGCATTTGCGCCGCTGAACTTGCTACTTGAGAAACGGCACCCTTAACTGATTGTTCAAAACTATCAGCCATTTTAGTCATTTCCTGACGTTTCCTCTCGGCAGCGATTTTCTCTTGCTCTGCTTGTTCCTGTTTCATTTTTTCCATTTGCAGAGCATTTTCTTTGAATATCTCTAGGGCGGAAACGATTTTTCCTACCTCATTGTTGGTGCGTGGAGGAAGGTTGGTATTAAGATTACCTTCAGCAAGCTCTTCAGTAGCTGTTGCTACAACGTTTAGAGATTTCACAAGTGCTCTTGCGATAGCGTATGAGAATATAACTATAAGAGCAGTGGTTATAGCTATGATAGTAATATTGCTCATCTGAGACGAACTTGCTTCTTTAAGGCTGTGAGACATTTTAGTAAGTAGAGTATCAGCGAATGATTCCTCAACTTCTCTCATACCATCGATTTTTTTGGTTATGGTGCTAACCCAATATCCACCATCAACGGCTGATACTTCTTCTGGGACATTATTGGTTATGATGTCTTCCATACGAGCCACTTCCTTAGTAGCAGAAGATGATAGTACATTGTCATAAAGTTTTTTCTGCTCGTCAGAAGCGTACGAAAGGAATACTTTTTCATAGGCTTTTTGTGATGATATCAATGATTTTATTTTATTGATCTCTGCTTCAGAGAAAACTTTTGCACCAAAACCACCAGCGCCCACAGCTCTTTCTATACCGGAAAATTCTTTACCTTGCATAAAATTAGAGAAAGCGACTATAGCAAGAGCTACTTGCGGATCAGGACTTAAATTCGCTGTATACGCTACTAGATTAATTATTTTCGCGTTAAGACTTGAATAATATCCTATGGCATCAGCTTTCGCTAATGATAAAGAGCTTATTGAAGAACGAGTGCTATCCATTTTATCTAAATCAGACATGACAGATTTGAATAATTTATTAAACTCATTATCATAGGCTTTATTGTCAAAATTCGTAAGGAAAGACTCTAATTCTTGTTTCTTTTCATTAGTGTCGGAACGTTGTTTATTTAGTTCGCTCTCCAATTTAGTTCCGCCGCTACCTACGAAAACCCCAGTATATCCACGTTCTTTTTGTTGCTCATGTAGCAGGTTACTCAACTTTGTTGAAAGCTCTACGAGCTGAGACATTTTGTTTATCCCACTTAGCTTAGTCATGTCTCCCATTATTATCTGGGATGACAGTATCATGATAGCAATAAGAGCACCCGCCACTAATGAGAAAATAGCAACAGATATTTTTAAATTAGATATAAATTTCAACATTTTATAAACCCCTAGTAGTTGTGTATTGATAGTGAAAATCTGCCTATGATGAAAAATGGTAGCGTAAGTTAATTAATGTTACGTTAACGTAAGGAATAAAATTATTTTATTTTGAATGAGATATCTGGTCTATCAATTATTTGAAAACCGTCGGATTGCACTTTAGATATCGCAAGCTTACGTTCTGACAACCCATTTTCTAGGAGCCTTACTAAGCCGCCAACAGGGGTATTAAATCCTTCTTTATCGGTTAGATATTCTTTTTTTATTTCTTTTCCTGACATCGCGATGCTGGTTATTAGGGTTACAGCGTCATAAGAAAGAGCTGACATGTGGTTTGGTTGATAACCGTAGGCTGTAGTGAATCGTTTTATAAAAATTTCCATAGGTTTCTCAGGTGGGCTTGGAAACCACACACCACGCATTTGTGGTATTTTTGAGAGTTTTTTATCATACCATATTCCCGCTCCGATAATTTTTATTTTATCCAGATCAACATTATTTTTTTGCAACGCTTTTATAATGTTTCTCATATGTATTCCGCTGTTGGCTACAAAAATAGCTTGGAATTTTCTCTCATCAGGGGAATTATTGTAGAAACCGACGATACGTGAGATAGCGGCGTTTATATTAGCAACACTTGGCGCGTACAATTCCGATGGGGAGACAACGCCACCTTTTCTTGAGTAAATTTTGCTTAGCTCTTCTTGGACTTTTTCTCCATATTCATTATTAGGAGCAAGCAGAGCTACCTTTTGAAATCCCTGAAGATAGGAATATTCAGCTATTCTTTCTATTTGTTGCTCAGGAAGAAAACCAAAGGTATATACATCTTCAGACGCCACAGATTTATTATTAGAAAAGCTTAAAATAGGGATATTTTTTTCTTTTGCTATTGGTTTTATAGCTGTGACAGATTGGCTAAACAGAGGACCTATAATAAATTTTGCTCCTTGCTCAATAGCCTCATTTGCTGAGTTAATAGTCTCAGATGTTGAGTTGCCGGTGTCTTTTGGCAGGATTACTATTTTCGCTTTTATGTTGTTCGCAGGAGTAGCAAGGTAGCTGTCATAAACTGCGAGCGTAGCCGCGTCCAGCATGGATTCACCAACTGCTGCTGATTTTCCAGTAAGAGGTACTAATAAGGCTATTTTTACTGTTGGTATATCATCACCGATATAACCAAGTTCTGGGTCACCATATTGGTCATCAGCTATCAAAGATTTTGGTGATGTAGCAGGTGTATCAGAAGTTTTTATATTTTGTTGCTTTTGTGGAGCACAGCTTACCAACAGAAATAGTGATAAAGAGAAAGGTAGATATTTTAGCATATTTCCCTGCCATGCTTATGAATTGCAATAATAAATTGCGATTTAATATATAGTTATCCTAGCTAGGTTAGCGACAAATATATATATAGTCAAATGGTTAGAAATTAATGATAAATCATAAATTAGATGGTGGGGGGAGAGGGATTTGAACCCCCGACCAAGGCGTTATGAGCGCCCTGCTCTAACCACTGAGCTATCCCCCCATGATTTGGACAGTTGGTTTTCTGTCAAGCAACTTTGATATGTGGCAAGGAGATAGTGATTAGTGCCTGATTCATGAAATTTCAATCTTTTTTTCTGAAAAATACACTTATTTTGTCTAAACTATACTATTTTGCTTGAAATATCACGTTCTTTACTTTAGAAAGTCACCTCTTTTGAGAATAATTTATTTAGGGATAACAAGTTATGAAACAGGGAATTCACCCAGATTACCATAAAATTACAATAGTAATGACTGATGGTGAGAAATATGAGAGCTACTCAACTTGGGGAAGCGAGGGGGCTGTTTTACAACTTGATGTTGATCCGAAGACTCATCCAGCATGGGTTGGTGGAGTGAATCTCCGCAAAACTGGTCAGATGGAAAAATTCCAAAATCGTTTCGCTGGTTTTTCAGCCGCGACGAGCGGTAGTAAAGAAGAAGACAAAAAAAGCTCTTAAACTTATCGTGTGTTACAGAGTGTTCTGGAGGTAAGAAAGCTGAATATTTTCTAGTCTCTTGTTAATGAGATTTGTAAGATTAATAGTGAAATCCAGTTCTTTTAGCAGTTTTTTGATGTTTTGAGCGTTTATAGAATGCTCACTGTACGATGTGCCAACTTCAAACAAATTATGCTGCGTTTCCAATTCTACGAAAACTTGATTGTCTTTTATAGAAAACAGCATTCCCTCTTTATCAAAAGCTTTGTTTAGGGATATTAGCTCATCGGTAAATTTATCAGTTATCCAGCTTGTATCTAGTTCACCATATTTTAGGTAGAGATCAAAATATTGATCAAATTTTGGATCTATATATGTAGGTTTTTTATTTAACTTTCTTCTTTTTAATAGTCTTTTTTTCAGTGAGGCATAAAGTTCATCTGTTTGTGTTCTTGATAGAACACCTTTTTCTTTTCTGCTGGTTAATACAGCATCAATACCGATATTATCAGTAAGCTCAAAATACAGAAATACTATTCCTGTCCTTTCAAATATTTTACAGGATACTTTTCCTTTTCTATACGATATGTGATCCTCAAATGGAAAAATATTTGCCGTTCCAAAATAACCTGTATGATTGGCGATAATCTTTGCTGGTAAATTACCAGATGACTCATAATTAAAATCTCCCATGAATTTTAATATTGGGCGCATAACTTTTTCTTTTTGACCTGAAAAATATTTACGTTTCGGTCTACGAACAAAGAACCACCAACAAATTAGCGGTGGAATTAATAACAAACGCCCTCCTTTTCTGGTCTTGGAGATAGTTTTAACAATCCATGCGGACTTTATCATGGCAAAAGACGAACCAATTCCTGTGGTAACCGCTAATAGCGCGTTCACCCTATTCTTTTTTATGATATTTTTTCTGTTCTTTTCATATGTTTTTGCAATCGGTACTATATGTTCAGTATAATATGCCGCAAAGCCCTTTTCATATGGTTCGGTTTCTACAAATGTATATGGGTGATTTATGTTCTGCATAAGAAATAGGTAGAAAATATTTTTTTGAATTTTTTACAGAATATAGTGGCAAATGTCATAAAAATGTTCAATATATATTGTTAGTGTGGTATTCCTTAAATGGAACTGAAAATATTTTAGGGGGCATGTATGGCGATAAACATCAATATTCCAACTCAAGCAGAGCATTTGCGTCCGACAATTACGGTGATTGGAGTTGGTGGCGCTGGCGGTAACGCTGTAAATAACATGATTGCCTCCGCTCTTGAGGGGGTTAATTTTGTCGTCGCTAATACTGACGCGCAGGCGCTGGATCGTTCACTTGCCGAGCGTACTATTCAGCTAGGCGCTGGGATTACTAAAGGTCTTGGCGCGGGCGCTAATCCGTCTGTGGGGCGTGACGCTGCTGAGGAAGCTGGTGAGGAAATCGCTTCTCATATAGAGGGCAGCAATATGGTGTTTATAACCGCTGGAATGGGTGGTGGTACTGGTACAGGAGCGGCTTCTGTGGTCGCGCGTATCGCTAAGGAACAAGGAATACTTACAGTCGCTGTTGTAACTAAGCCTTTCCAGTTTGAGGGAAGGCACCGGATGAATCTTGCTGAGTCTGGTCTTAAAGAATTACAAGATTATGTTGATACTCTAATAGTGATACCAAATCAGAATTTGTTTAGAATCGCCAATGAGCATACTACCTTTGCTGATGCGTTCAAAATGGCCGATGAGGTTTTACATTCAGGGGTTCGTGGTGTTACCGATCTTATGGTAAAACCTGGCCTGATTAATCTTGATTTCGCTGATATAAGAACAGTGATGTTAGAAATGGGTAAAGCGATGATGGGAACTGGCGAGGCTACTGGTGAGCATCGGGCTGTTGAGGCGGCGGAGGCTGCCATCTCTAATCCGCTACTTGATGATGTATCGCTTAAGGGCGCTAAGGCGTTATTGGTGAATGTGACTGGTGGTTTGGATATGACTTTGTTTGAGGTTGATGAGGCATTAAATCGTGTTCGTGATGAAGTTGATCCTGACGCTAATATTATTTTTGGCTCTACCTTTAATGAAAGCTCTGATGGAAAAATGAGGGTTTCAGTTGTAGCTACTGGTATTGATGCCTTAAAAGAAAATAATCCGATCGGTAATAAGTCCTCTGGCGCGACGGAAGCGAGGAAACCGTACAGTTTTAACGCTCCTATAAAGTCTGAGCCGATAAAAGCTGCGCAGAAAGTAGCGCCGATTAATTCTGTAAGTAGTGGTACGCAAAGTCCGATAAGGCAGCAGTTTGAGCAAATATCTGGGGGAGCTGCGGCACGTTTTGATAAAACTGATAATGTAAGAGATGTCGCAAAAAAAGAAGAGCATGTTGGTGATGTTGTAAGTAGCGAGCTTAATGATAATAGTAAGGTAAAGCCGTTGTTAAATGAGCCTATAAACATTCCGCAAGCTGTGGAGACCGCTGTTGCTTCCTCAGAAGTGGAGACGGTAATCAAGGCTACTCCGTCTATGATTAATCAGCGTGAGCATACCAGCGCTATGCGGGAGGCGGCATCTTCCGCTAGAGGTTTTTTAAGGAAAATGGCGGAGGCTGGCAAGTCTCTTTCTAATCGTTATAGCGATGATGAATATGTAGAGAAAGAAGAGCCAAGAGTACAAATAGTTCAGAGAACTAATCCGCAAAATTCTTCCGAAGAGCGCTCTAGAACACAGGATGATGATCAGTATCTTGATATACCGGCTTTCTTGCGTCGTCAGGCTAACTAAGTAGTTAGGTTATTCTTGTTTAGGCTTATTTTTTATATTCCCACAAACTGCGGATTAGTCCTCTGAAGGTGCGGATTTCTTGGCTGTTCCAATTCCCGCGCAGTAGCATATTTCTAATATTCTGCCACATTATTGGTTTTTTATGGGAGGTACGGAAATACTCACATTCATCAAGATAATTTTCCATTTGCTCAAACAGTCCGAACATATCTTCTTTAGGCGCTGGCTGGTTGATGTCTCTATATGTCTTATTTTCCGTATCAATATTTTTAAGCCATTCATAACCGATTATAACTGCTGATTGGGCAAGATTAAGCGATGCTTTCTGAGCTGTTGGAATAGTAATTATCTTGTCACACAAGGTTAGTTCATCATTTTCTAATCCCGTTCTTTCTGGGCCGAATATAAATGCGCATTTTATACTGTTATTACAAAGGCTTTTTGCTTCACATACTGCCTGTTGTGGTAAAATAACCGGTTTATTTATATCACGTCCTCTAGCGGTGGTGGCGTAAGCTATTTTTATATCTTTCATGGATTCGCTAAATGATTGGTATATTGTGGCTTTCTCAATTATACCCTCCGCTCCCGCTGACATGCTTATAGCTTTAGGGTTTGGCCAGCCATCACGTGGTTGGACTATTCTTAGTTCGTCAATACCAAAATTTTTCATGGCGCGCGCTACCGCTCCAATATTTTCTCCCATTTGCGGACGGATTAGGATTATTATAGGCATAGTCATTTTGATTTATTTTCGCTTAAAATCTTTCATCAGCTTATAAGTTACGCAGTCATGTAAAGCGTTGAAAGAAGCGTCTATTATATTTTCTGAAACGCCAATAGTATTCCATATATCGCCTTTTTTATCACGTGACTCAATCATGACTCTAGTAATCGCTTTGGTAGCGTCCTGTGGAGTGAGTATTCTTACTTTATAATCAGTAAGTAATACGTCTTTCAGCAGTGGAAAATGTGGTATTAATATTTTACGCAAAGCGCCATCCAAAGCGTTTACTGGACCGTTTCCTTCCGCCGCGCTTAAGAATTCCTCACCATTTATGATTATTTTGATGGTAGCCTGACAAACATTTATTATTTTACCCTTAGCTGAATGTCTACGTTCGTCAATTACCCGAAAGCTATCCACTTCAAAATATTCAGGGACACTGCCAAGAAAGCGTCTTGTTAGTAATTCAAAGCTAGCTTCTGCTCCTTCGTAAGCATAGCCTTTTTTCTCACGCTGTTTTACTTCACTTACCAACTGGTTTATCCTATCATCATCTTTTTGTATTTTTATATTAAACTGGGTAAGTCGTTCTAATATATTTGATTTTCCAGCTTTGTCAGATACCAAAATAGTTCGCTGATTACCGACAAGCTCTGGCTTTATGTGTTCATAGCTGGTGGAATCCTTTGCCATAGCTGATACGTGCAAACCACCCTTATGGGCAAATGCAGCGTCTCCGACGTAAGGAGCGTGACGGTTAGGAACACGGTTAAGCCTTTCATCGAGCAGGTGCGACAGAGAAGTAAGATTCTGAAGTTTATCCTCATTTATTCCGGTAGTGTAACCCATTTTTAGCATCAAGTTTGGGATAATTGAGATAAGATTAGCGTTACCACATCTCTCGCCAATACCGTTTATTGTTCCTTGTACTTGTCTTACGCCAGCCCGTACTGCCGCTAGGGAGTTAGCGACCGCGCTTTCTGTATCATTATGGCAGTGTATGCCAAGATTTTTACCATCTATGTGTTTAGTGACTTCACCAACTATTTCCTCAACCTCAAAAGGTAAAGACCCACCATTAGTATCACAAAGTATAATCCAGCGCGCGCCAGCGTCTGACGCTGCTTTCAAACAGTCTATAGCAAACTCAGGATTTGATTTGTAACCATCAAAAAAATGCTCAGCGTCATAGAGAGCTTCTCTTTTATTTTTTGTGATATGGGATATGGAATCAGCGATCATTTTTAGATTCTCATTAAGGGATACGCCAAGAGTAGACTTAACTTGTTTATCCCAGCTCTTTCCTACTATGCAGACAGAAGGAGCGCCGCTTTCCAAAAGAGCGTTAAGCGCGGGATCATTACCCGCGCTACGACCATTTCTTCTAGTCATGCCGAAAGCGGAGATTTTCGCTTTTTTTATTGAGGGAAGATTCTCAAAAAAAGCGTCATCATTAGGGTTGGCTCCTGGCCAGCCGCCCTCTATATAATCAATTCCGATTTTATCCAGCGCGCGCGCTATCGCCTGTTTGTCAGTTACGGTAAAATCTATACCACGTGCTTGTGCTCCATCACGCAATGTGGAATCGTACAGATATATTCTTTCTTTATTATGTTTTTTAGTCATTTTTTATGATATTATTAATAATGATTCTGTTACGTTATTATAGAATTCATTTATAGTATCTTTATGTTTAACAAGGCAATGTTTTATATCATCTGTTGTAGCGTTACCCATAGATAAAAATATGACTTTCGGCGGTGCGCCAAACAGAGTAGCCATACGTACAAAATCATTATCTTTGGATACTAGAATATATCCAGTTTTCGCAGCAAAATCCCAAATTTTTTTATCAGATGCTTGCTCCATGCCTAGTATATGAACATGTGTGCTTTCTTTCCAAATGGTGCATAAATCGTCCAGCAAAAACCTTGATAAATTTTGATCTAATAATAACTTCACTTAAAATTTGCTTGGTGGATTAGTTGCTCACGATTAGCGGCGAATGCCAAACAGCTTTGAATATGCTCAGCCGTAATCTCAGGAAAGTCATTACAGATTTGCTGTGCAGTCATCCCAGAAGCCATATATTCTAACACGTCACTTACGGCAATACGGGTGCCAGACAAGCATGGCTTGCCAGAGCGTATATTTGAATCTATGGTTATAATGTCTCTGAAATTCATAACCCAATCTACCATTTTTGTTATAAAATGTCAATTATGTGTTGTAGCTAGCTTATTTATAGTGAATTGTTTTTTAGTGATTTTTTATATTGAAAAAAGGGTGACTTTAGCGTTCAATGCGAGTAGTTGTTATCGTGGTTATATTCAAATTATTATACTCGTTTTGGGTGATTTTTATATGATGCGAGTATAAAACTTTATCCGAAAGATAAGGTTTCCATCGCTACTTGCCTCGTCTAACCATAAATGAAAGTGACGAGTAAAGATGGAAGAAAGTGTAAAATTGAATAAAAATATATAATATTTTTATTTGTGGTAACTAATATATAGGTAAAAAGGGCAAAGATTATGGCTGGAGAGATTATTGTTCCCTCACTTGGCGAATCAGTATCTGAGGCGACAGTTTCTAAATGGTTTAAGCAAGTAGGAGATAACGTACAAGCTGATGAACCTATAGTGGAGTTAGAGACTGATAAGGTTACAATAGAAGTTAACGCTCCTGCTGGTGGCGCGCTTAAATCAATAGCGGTAAAAGAGGAAGAAACCGTAGAGGTTGGAGCGGTTCTTGGGTTGATTGATGTTGGAGTCGCGGGTAAAGCACCTAGCGCTTCTAAGTCAGAGCCAGCAAAAGAAGATAGAAAGGCTGAGACGAACGCAGCAGGGAATGAAGGTGGCTCTAGTAAGCCACAATCTGGTCCTGCCGCCCGTAAGATAATGGATGAGAAAGGTCTATCTTCTTCTGATATCGCTGGAAGTGGTAAAGACGGAAGAGTGACGAAAGGCGATGTTATTGAAGCTTCTTCTGGATCTGGTAGTTCTTCCAATGCTCATAAAACTCCCGACTCACAGGAGCCGCGTGAGGAACGGGTGAAAATGAGTAAGTTACGTCAGGTAATCGCCAAGCGTTTGAAAGATTCTCAGAATAACGCCGCTATTCTTACTACTTTTAATGAAATTGACATGAGCAATATAATTGCTATGCGCAAGGAATATAAAGACGCTTTTGAGAAGAAGTATGGGGTGCGTCTTGGCTTTATGTCCATGTTCGTAAAAGCGGCGGTGAGCGCGCTAAAAGAAATTCCAGCGGTAAACGCTGAGATTGATGGTGATGAGATTATATACAAAAACCATTATGATATAGGTGTCGCGGTCGGTACGGCGCAAGGGCTGGTTGTTCCGGTAGTGCGTAACGCTGATCAGATGTCGCTTGCCGAAATAGAAAAGGAAATTGGTGCGTTAGCGGAAAAAGCAAGGCTTGGCACTTTGTCAATGAATGATCTTACCGGAGGTACTTTTACCGTATCTAATGGTGGGGTTTATGGTTCGCTAATGTCTACCCCGATTATTAATCCGCCACAATCTGGGATTCTTGGAATGCATAAAACTGAGGAACGTCCGGTTGCGGTTGGTGGGCAGGTGGTAATTCGTCCGATGATGTATGTCGCTCTTTCTTATGACCACAGGATTATTGATGGTAAAGAATCGGTTACTTTCTTAGTTAAAGTGAAGGAAGCTATTGAAGATCCAAGAAGGTTGTTATTAGGTCTTTAATAATTGTTAGGCCTTTAATAAAGGAGAATAATTATGGTTAGAGTGTTTTTTGTGATACCTCTTATTTTTATGATTAGTGGGTGTATATCTTTATTTTAATGTTTACATAATTCGGAGGAAATTATGGGGCTAGCTTATGGGGAGATAACTATCGGTAATCCTCGTATGCCTGATTTAGGGTCAATGAAAGTGCGGGCGCTGGCGGATACTGGTGCGATTATGCTTTGTATACCCCAGCATATTGTAACGCAGCTAAAACTGGAAGCTGTTGAAAATAGAGATGTGACTTTCGCAGATGGAAGAGAAAAATCAATTCCTTATGTTGGTCCTGTGCAGGTTAGTTTTGGAAATAGGACTTCGTTTGCTGGTGCTTTGGTTATGGGTGATGAGGTTTTGCTTGGTGCTATCCAAATGGAGGATATGGATCTTGTAGTTTTTCCAAGAGAGCAAAAAATTGATGTTAATCCGTTAAGCCCTAACATGGCAAATAATAAAGTGAAGTAAAAAAGGAACAAAAATGTCTGAGAAAAAATTTGATCTAGTGGTTATTGGTGGCGGGCCGGGTGGTTATGTCGCGGCTATCCGCGCGGCGCAGCTTGGTATGAAAGTAGCTTGCGTAGAAAAACGTGGCGCGCTTGGCGGGACATGTCTTAATGTCGGTTGTATCCCATCCAAAGCTCTACTTGAGAGTTCAGAAAAATTTGAGGACGCGTGTCATAATTTTGCCACTCATGGTATTAAGGCAAAAGTAGAGTTGGATCTTAAAACCATGCAGGCTCGTAAGGATAAGGTTGTTCTTGATCTTACCAAAGGTATTGAAGGTTTATTCAAAAAAAATAATGTCAGCTATGTTAAAGGCAGTGGTGAGATAAAAAACACGAATGAAGTGGTAGTTGACGGTAAGGAAATATTGAAAACCGAGCGTGTTTTGATCGCTACCGGTTCTGATGTTATCAGTCTTCCGAACATTAAAATTGATGAAAAAAAGATAGTGTCATCCACCGGAGCTCTTACTCTTGAGAAAGTTCCTGAGCATTTAATCGTTGTTGGTGGTGGTGTTATCGGTTTAGAGCTTGGCTCGGTTTGGCGACGGCTTGGCGCGAAAGTTACTGTTGTTGAGTTTATGGATAGTATCGGTGGCGTAATGGACGCGGAAGTATCTAAGCAATTTAAGCGCTTACTGGAAAAGCAAGGTATGAGCTTTATGTTGGGCAGTAAGGTTGTTGCCGCTGATAGTACAGGTAAAAATGTGAAGCTTAAGGTGGAGCCAGCTGGTGGCGGTAAGGCTAGTGAGATAGAGGGTGATGTAGTGCTGATGTCAATCGGTCGTAAACCTTATACAGATGGTCTTGGACTTGAAAAAGCTGGCGTTAAGTTGGATGAAAGAGGGCGTATAGAGGTTAGGGGTAATTTTGAGACTAATATCTCCGGTATTTACGCCATAGGTGATGTTATTGCTGGTCCTATGCTTGCTCATAAGGCAGAAGAGGATGGAATAGCGGCTGTTGAGGGGATGGCTGGGCAAAAACCACATGTTGATTATAATTTAGTACCGAGTGTGGTCTATACTTGGCCGGAAGTGGCAAGCGTCGGCAAAACAGAGGAAGAGATCAAAAAATCCGGCATAGACTATAAAGTTGGTAAATTTCCTTTTATGGCAAATAGCAGAGGCAGGGCTGTAGGACAGACTGATGGCTTTGTAAAAATCATAGCGGACGCTAAGACCGATAGGGTTTTGGGAGTTCATATTTTAGGACCACACGCTGGAACTTTGATAGCTGAAGTGGTAGCGGTGATGGAATTTGGTGGTTCAAGTGAGGATATTGCTCGTACTTGCCATGCTCATCCCGCGCTTAATGAGGCGGTAAAAGAAGCGGCTCTTGATGTGCTTAAGCGGGCTATTCATATATAGAGCGTTTTCTATGCTCAAGGCTGACTCGGTCTGCTGAGCATTTTATTTCGCTCCCGCTACGGGACTACTGTCCCTCGCATGGAGCATTGCTGAAGGCTCGCGTGGTCTAATGACCACGCATGAGGTATACGGGGAAGTTAATGCCGTAGGGCTGACTCGGTCTACTGACCTCGTTTCTTGTTCCTTATTTCTTCAGATCTCCAATTCCTTTAAACAAAAAAAGCCGCGCTAAGGCGGCTTTTTAATACAACTAGGAGATTTTAGCTAACTGCCATCTGTCGGTCATCATTTCGTACATTTGTTACATGTTGTACATTTATCTCGTTGGCACTCACGCCACCAGTAATTTGGTTCTGATGTGCTTGAGCGGTAGCCATACCCTCAGGAGTTCCACCAACTATACTCACTTCAATAGGATGCTTTCCACTAAAAACCATAATTTTTCCCCTGTATACTTAATAATTATATTTTAATTCTAAATTAATCCCTATGAATAAATAGTAACCAAAACTTATCAGGAGTGCAAACTAAAATAATGTCGTTAACTAATATTTCACAGTTCTGTAATCGTTTCGTAACAGAATTGTAACAAAAGTCAGGTTAAGAAAAAATATATGTTAAGCAATATATTAAGCATTTGCTGCATGTGTGAGCATAGGTTCTAGGTGCTAGGTTATGGGGATTAAGTTTAAGGATATGGGCAAGAAACTCGGTCAGCAGGCCGAGTGAGTCTTCAGCTACGTCCCATGTGAAAGTCAGTAGATTTTTACGAAGATAAGTATAGTCTAAATTCTAGTTCCACCCACGGTTATAGGTTCTATAAGTAGGGTTGGCTGCCCAACTCCAACCGGAACTGATTGACCGCCCTTGCCACAGGTTCCAACCCCATTATCTAGGCTCATATCATTACCAATTGCTTTGATTTTGGTAAGGCAATCAGGTCCATTGCCGATTAATGTCGCGCCTTTTATCGGCGAGGTTACTTTGCCGTTTTCAACAAGATAGGCCTCAGAGGCTGAGAATACGAATTTTCCAGAAGTTATATCAACCTGTCCGCCACCCATATGAGTTATATAAACACCTTTTTTTACTGATGAGATAATATCTGTGGGATCATCATTGCCAGCTAACATGTAAGTATTAGTCATACGTGGCATTGGTTGGCAAGAATAGCTTTCTCGTCTGCCGTTTCCGGTAGCTTTTACTCCCATGAGGCGGGCGTTTAGACGATCCTGCATATAGCCGGTTAGGATACCATCTTCTATTAATATACTACGTCCGCTAGGAGTTCCTTCATCATCTATAGAGATAGAGCCTCTGCGATCCATTATAGTTCCGTCATCAACTACCGTAACACCTTTGCTAGCAACTTGTTTGCCCATAAGTGAGGCAAAAGCCGAAGTTTTTTTTCGGTTGAAATCACCTTCTAGACCGTGACCAACCGCTTCGTGAAGCAGCACCCCACACCAGCCAGCGCCAAGTATTACTGGCATTTCACCGGCAGGCGCGGGAACGGAATCAAGGTTTATCAGAGCTTGCCTCAAAGCGTCATCAGCCAAAGATTTCCAATTTTTTTCATTTAGATAGTTGGTGTATAAAGTTCTGCCGCCAGCTCCGGCTGAGCCACTTTCCATTCTACCATTATGTTCGGCTATAACACTAACATTAAGACGGACTAAAGGTCGTATATCATCGGCTACAAGACCATCCGCTTTTATTATCCTGACCGCTTGCCACTGACCGGAAAGAGAGGCTGATACTTGTTTTACTTTTGGGTTTGCGGTACGTAAATAACAATCTATATTTTTAAGAATTTCTATTTTTTCCTGAAATAGCATTTCATTAAGCGGATTAATATCGGTATATAGATGTTTGTTAGTGCCAAAAGCTGGAGTCAGGTCGTAATGTATGTTTTTTTGACCATAATTAACCGCTTTCGCTGTTTCAGCGGCTCTTAATAGAGATTTTTCGGTAAGCTCACTAGAATGAGCGTAGGCGCTAGCTTCGCCAAGAACTGAGCGTAAACCAAATCCCTTTTCAGTATTAAAGCTGCTGGATTTTAATTTTCCATCATCAAAGATAAAAGATTCTGATTGGACATATTCTAGGAATAGCTCACCGTCATCCATTGATGACAGAGAGTTGGACACGATGGAGCAAACAGGCTTTTCTTCCAGTTCGGTTTTATTAAAAAATATATCATCTAGTAAATTGTTTTTTGTCATATAATAACATTATTAAATAATTATTTTATAATAAGATACAAAAATTGTTGCACAATAGGCAAGGAAAGTTTACAAACCGTTTTAACGTCTAGTTATTTCGTGATTTTTATATTGCTATTTGGTTTATCGTTCATTTGAGAAATATTTGTAAAAGTGTGTAGTGATGAAAAAAATATTTTTATTATCTAATATATTAACGCTGGGTTTTATAGCAGTGGCAAACGCCTCTGATAAGCTATATGAGGGAATGGCAAAGCCATGGCAGTTAAATCTACAGCCGCCAGCGACACCAGTCATGGAAGAATTAGTATGGATGCACAATATTTTATTGGTGATATGTTTTGCTATACCTATTTTTGTCCTTACCATTCTCGCGATTATTTGTGTGCGCTTTAATCGTAAGAGGAATCCAGTTCCCAGTAAAAAATCACATAATACTAAGCTTGAAATAGTGTGGACAGTAATACCAATACTTGTATTGGTGTCTATTGCTATTCCGAGTCTTAGTTTGCATTACTATATGGATCAAGATGTTGATGCTGATATGACGATAAAAGCGTCAGGGCATCAATGGTACTGGCATTATGAATATCCTGATAATGGCAATATATCTTTTGATAGTTATATATTGAAGGATAATGAATTGAAGGAAGGAGATCACCGTCTTCTTGCTGTGGATAACCGCTTGGTTGTTCCTGTAGATACCGTAGTAAAAGTATTAGTTACAGGTGCTGATGTCATTCATGCTTTTGCCGTTCCGGCGTTTGGAGTGAAGATAGACGCTGTTCCTGGGCGGCTTAATCAAACATGGTTCAAAGCAAATAGAACTGGAAGGTTTTATGGTCAATGCTCAGAGCTATGTGGCGTTGGTCATGGATTTATGCCAATCGTAATTGACGTTGTCTCCAAAGAGGAGTTCGCTAATTGGGTGGCAAGTAAAAATGGTGTGGATAAGCCTGTTGAAAAAGTTTCAGCAGAAAAGAGCGCTATTAAATCAAAAGATAAAAATATTGTTAGTGGAAACAAGAATTAGTAGGGGAATTAAATGACTGATCACGCTCATGACCATACGCCAAAAGGTTTAAGTCGTTGGCTTTGTTCTACAAATCACAAAGATATAGGTGTAATGTATCTGGTATTCGCTGTAATCGCTGGTTTAACTGGTACAGCGTTTTCTGTGTTACTTCGCGTGCAGCTTGCTCATCCTGGTGGCACATTATTCGCCGATAATTATCAGATGTATAATGTGGTGCTTACCGCTCATGCTGTGTTGATGGTCTTTTTCTTAGTGATGCCAGCTCTTATAGGTGGTTTTGGTAATTATTTTGTTCCTCTGATGATTGGCGCGCCAGACATGGCTTTCCCACGTATGAATAATATAAGTTTTTGGTTGCTTGTGCCATCGTTGTTGTTGCTTATGGGATCAGCGGTTATAGATGAGGGAGTTGGTACTGGCTGGACGTTATATCCGCCGCTATCCATGCTTGCCTCACAGCCCGGTATGTCGGTGGATATGGCTATATTCGCACTCCATCTCGCTGGTATATCCTCAGTGCTTGGGGCAATAAATTTTATTGTTACTATATTTAACATGCGTGCTCCTGGTATGAGTTTATTTAAAATGCCGTTATTTCCATGGGCAATTTTAGTTACAGCGTTTTTGTTGATTTTCGCGGTTCCGGTTCTTGGTGGAGCGATTACCATGATACTTACGGATCGTAACTTCGGAACCAGCTTTTTTGATCCGGCTGGTGGTGGTGACCCAATTCTTTATCAGCATTTATTCTGGTTTTTTGGTCATCCAGAGGTTTATATTCTGATACTTCCAGCTTTTGGGGTTATCAGTGAGATTGTTTCCACTTTTTCTCGTAAGCCAATATTTGGGTATTTGGGTATGGTCTGCGCTATGTCGGCTATAGGCTTTCTCGGTTTTATAGTGTGGGCGCACCACATGTTCACAGTTGGTCTGGATGTTGATAGTAGCTCTTACTATATGGTGGCGACCATGATTATCGCGGTTCCAACAGGTGTTAAGGTGTTCTCATGGCTTGGAACTATGTGGGGAGGTTCTATTACTTTTGAGACTCCTATGGTTTTCGCGCTTGGGTTTATTTTCTTGTTCGTCGCTGGTGGGGTTACGGGAATAGTTCTTGCTAACGCCGCTGTTGATATTCCTATGCACGACACTTACTATGTGGTCGCGCATTTCCACTATGTTATGTCACTTGGCGCGGTATTTGGTATATTCGCCGCTTTTTATTATTGGTTCGGTAAAATGTCAGGACGCGTATATTCCGAAACTCTAGGGAAAATACATTTCTGGATGTTCTTTATTGGCACGAATCTTACATTTTTCCCGCAGCATTTCTTAGGTCTTTCTGGTATGCCAAGAAGGGTTCCAGACTATCCAGATATTTACGCTGGATGGAACTATGTTTCTTCAATAGGATCTTACATAGCGGCTGCTTCCGCTATATTCTTCCTGTTTGTTGTTTTTCACGCTTTTAAGTTTGGTAAAAAATGTCCAGAGAAGCAGTGGGATGGTGGAACGACGATAGAGTGGGATTTGCCTTCTCCTCCTGATTTTCATAGTTTTGATAAATTGCCGACTGTAAAATAATTTATGGACATTCGCTAGTTGTCAGTATTGATGGTGAAGGAATAGTTATTTATGAATAATAGTCTATTGCAGGCATCTGATTATGGAGCTTCATCTACAGTATCTGATTTTATAACTTTGCTAAAACCGCGGGTTATGACTCTTGTGGTTTTTACTGGTCTTGTCGGTATGTCTGTTGCTTTATCTTTTACCGGTAGTTACATAAATTTATTTCAGCAGATATTGGCGGTGTTTTGTATAGCTCTTGCTTCTGGCGCGGGAGGAGTCATCAATATGTGGTATGACCGTGATATTGATATTATCATGAGCCGTACTAAGAACCGCCCTATTCCAAAAGGTGTAATAGATCCTGATGACGCTTTAGCTTTTGGTTTGTTCCTTTCTGCTTTCTCAGTAATGATAATGGGGCTCGCTCTTAATTGGCTCGCGGCATCTATCCTTGCTTTCGCGATATTCTTTTACGCGGTTATTTACACGATGTGGCTTAAAAGGAGTACTCCACAAAATATTGTAATTGGAGGTGCGGCGGGAGCTTTTCCCCCGATGATTGGTTGGGCCGCTGTGTCTGGTGATGTTACTGTGCACTCATTCTTGCTATTTATGATTATTTTTTTATGGACACCGCCGCATTTTTGGGCATTGGCTTTATATAAGAATGATGATTATAAAAAGGCTGGTATTCCAATGATGCCGGTAGTAGCTGGGAAGAGAGCCACAAAAACACAGATAATAATATATACCTATTTGCTTGCTGGCTGTACAATGATTTTGTCGGCTTTAGGGATGGCGGGGTTGGTATATGCTGTGTGCGCTTTGCTACTTAACTTATATTTTTTATATCATGTTCATAAAATATTAACAGATGATGGTGATAAATGGGCACGTAAAACATTTATTTTTTCTATCATCTATCTGTTTATATTGTTTACGGCTATAATGGTGGATGGTTGGGTATTTGTTGATTTAGGATATTTGCCTTATTAAAGGGAATTTTTATGGAAAAAAGTTCAGCTATTGAAAAAGCGCAGTTTCTTTCTGACTTTTCCCATCAGACTATTTATCTTATAGGTAGTTCGTTTGTGCTTGGTAGCATGTTTACCCTGTTTGTACTTATAGTGCTTGATTGGGTACGCAGGGATAGGGAATCAGATGTTGATAGCGAATAAGAGTAAAAAAGTTTAATTATTGAGTGATTTGTGTCTGATAGGGATTTTAAGGATTTAAGAAAGAGAAAGAACCTAGTTTTGTTTTTGGTGCTTTTTTCTATTATTGTCGTGACTTATTATATCACGGTTATGCGCATGGGGATGTCGCTAGCTTCCTGATTATTTAGCTTATAGGAATAGGGCTATAATTCATACATATATAGAGATTTAGAGTTTTCTTTGAGCCATTTTTCGGCTTCTCTGAAATTTGGATATATTGTTTCTACCAGATCCCAGAAATATTTGCTATGATTATGCTCTTTTATATGAGCTATTTCATGAGCTATCACATATTCAAGGATTTCGTAGGGAGCGAATATGAGTCTGATAGAAAAAGATAAATTACCTTTTGTGCTACAGCTTCCCCAGTGGGTGCTGGTATCTCTGATATTTATTTTCCCAAAAGTTACGCCTATTTTATTAGCGTAATTGGTGCTGATTTTGACTATATTGTTTCGTAATTCCTGAATAAGCCATTTTTTTACTCTTCTTTTCATGAATTCACTATCACCGTAAATAAAAAGGATATTTTCCTTTTGATTTGTAGTGCCACGACCACCTATATGGCGCAGCATAATATCTTTTCCTAATACTGATATTATTTGTTTGTCATGAAATTCTTTGATGTTTTTATATTGATTTATTTGATTTGTTATCCATGAATATTTTTCGTTAGCGAATTTTATCGCCTGTTTTGTTGAGCATCTCTTAGGTATGGTTATGTTTATAGATTGTTTTAATGGGAGATAGCTTATTGTAATCTTGCGTGATGAGTAGTGCTTTTTTATGTTTATTGGAATATTCTTCTCATCAATTTTTATGAAGTAATTTTGATCTCTATGATGTATATTCATGATAGTTTTTAAGAGTTATATTTTGTTTTAAGTTTACCTCTGTGAGAGGTTTTGATTATATAAGAGTTTTATGAAATTTAATCCATCACTGATAGAACGTATTCGCTCCGCTTTTTTGGTATCAGAAGTTATTGGCAGGCGTATGCCGGTAAAGAAGCATGGGCGAGAATATCAGGGTTTATGTCCTTTTCATAATGAAAAAACACCATCATTTACCATAAATGACGATAAGCGTTTCTTCCATTGTTTTGGCTGTGGCGCTCATGGAGACGCGATAGAATTCGTTAGGCGCTTTGAGAGAGTTTCTTATGGTGAGGCGGTTAAAAATTTAGCGAGAGAGGCTGGTATAGAAATTCTTGCTATGACCGCTCAAGATAGTATTAAAGTTAAGCAAGAAAAGAACCTTTATGATGTCATGGAAGCGGCATGCTTGTGGTTTGAAAGAAATTTATCGGGAGGAAACGGGATAATCGCTAGGGATTATATCTCTGGTCGTGGTGTTAAAGACGAGACTATACATTCTTTTCGTATTGGTTATGCTACTGAAAATAATTCAGATTTGTATAATTATCTTATCAAAGAAGGTTTTTCTGAGTCTTTACAGAAGGAGGCAGGACTTATAATAGTTCCTGATAATGGTAGGATTTATGATCGTTTTCGTGGTCGTATAATGTTTCCTATACGTAATTCCTCAGGAAAAGTAATAGCTTTTGGTGGTAGACTTATAAATAATAGTAATAAAAAGCTGCCAAAATACCTTAATTCTCCTGAAACCCAATTATTTAAGAAGGGAGAGTTATTATTTAATTTTGATCAGGCGAAAAAAGCGGCAAGAGAACATAATACGATCGTGGTTATGGAAGGCTACATGGATGTGGTCATGAGCGTGCAGGCTGGCGTGCCCTATTGTGTGGCGACTCTTGGAACGGCGGTCACTGATAATCATTTAAGACTTTTATGGCAGTTGGTTAAAGAGCCAATATTTTGTCTTGATGCTGATAATGCTGGTAGAAGAGCTATGTTTAGAACCGCTGACATCGCTTTGCCTTTGCTTAAGGCTGGTTATTCGTTGCGTTACGCTAGCCTTCCTTCGGGAGAGGATCCAGATTCTTATACACGTAAATATGGCAAAGTTGGTTTTGAGAAAACCCTATTTTCCGCGAAGCGTATTTCTCAAATTTTGTGGGATAGCTTATCGGCAAAATATGATTTAACGGTAGCGGAGGAACAGGCGGCTTTAGATAGTGATTGTCAGAATATAGCCAGTAGAATAAATGACATGACTATTCGTCAGTATTATTTGAGTTATTTTCGTAAACAGCTATGGGACAGAAAAAAATCTAATGACTCAGTAGCGTATAAAAATAAAAATTTAAGTGTGACCAGAAATAATAATGTTAAGAAATATAGAGGAAAAAGCACTATTGAAGTTGACAGGTCACATCATGTTGAAAAGTTCGCGGGAAATAATAAAGAATATCTCTTAGAGTCTTCTGTTAAAAAGATAATGTCTGTTGTAGCTTATTATCCAGATTTACTTAATAGAAAAGAGATTGAAGAGTTTTTGTCGCGTATAGACGCAGTTTCATCTGATTTGATAAATATCAGAAATATTTTTTTGGAAGCGGCGGTTGAAGTTGATTTGTCTGATAAAGATTCTTTTACAAAATATATAAATGACAATTTATATAGTGATCAAATGATGGAAGAAATCCGGGAGTATAACATTGCTGAATCTGGTGGTGATTCTGTGAAGTTATGGGAGGCGGCGGTTTTGCCTTATGAGATTATTCGTTTACGAAATGATCAAGAAAAATTACAGGAAAGAATAGGGATAATAGGTAATGATGAGTATGAAATAGCTCTTTCTAAGCTTGCCTCAATAGGAGAGGAAATAAAGCAGGCTGAAGAAAAGCTTGGTACACTATGTGGAAAGGATGTTGATGAATATACAGATGTAGCTTAATCAGTTAATGTATAAGAAAATAAAAAAAGGCTCCCTGTTCACACAGAGAGCCTTATAATTAGGACGTAATATTAACGACCAGCGGCAGAAGTAAGAGTACTTGCTACTGTGCTGAAAGAGTTAGTTACGTTTTGTCCCACGCTGGTCATAGCAGCGATAGCAACAATTGAAATCAAAGCAGCGATAAGCGCATACTCAATAGCAGTAGCACCATCTTCTGACTTTAAGAAATTTATTATTTTTTTCATAAACTATTCTCCTTGAAAGAACTATAAAGTTAAATATACGCTGAGTTACTCAGCTGCCTACGATTATGCCAAAAAAATCATTGTTGGTCAATGAGTAAGCAAAAAAAAGAATATAAAACTCGTCTAAAATTTATCTAAAATTTTAGATTTTCCAATCAAGACATATCTAAAATACGAAAAACAGTACGTGTATGAAATCTGTAACGTATTATTAGATACCAAGAATAGCTAAATCGTTAACTAATTTTTAGTTGATAGCCGAGCTTATAGAGCTTGCTACTTTGCTAAAAGAGTTAGAGACATTCTTACCGGTACTTCCAAGAGCGAAAATAGCCACAATTGAGATAAGAGAAGCAATAAGCGCATACTCAATAGCAGTAGCACCATCTTCTGATTTTAAGAAATTTATGATAGTTTTCATGATACAATCCTTAGATTAATTAGTTAATATTGCGGATTGATAACTATATTGGTTCTTGTGATTTGTCAATATATATATTTAATTAAATATTAACATTAATGTATCTTGTTAACCATATGCTAATTTATACATTTTGTGTTTTGATATATAGTAAAATACCTTCATTTTTCCCCATAAAAATAAAGGTATCTCGCTCGCTACACGGTGCAAAACTGATTATTTCGAAGTTTCTATATAGGCGAGTTTTCCGTGGGTTTTGATTGTTGTATAAGGTTTTAGAATATTTACAAAAAATCCCAAATAATAAATTGGTAATTAATATTTTAAGTATTTTATAGAAAAGTGTTGAATTTTATAAAAAAAGCCTTATATCTACGCTGTTTAGCGTATGTTTTAGGTTGTGAGTTCTGATTTATATTGTGGCTCTTGGCGGTCACGATGCGTTTGCCGTTTTATACGGGGGGACTATGTGGTGGTTATTATTAGGTGAAAATAACGAGAAGGACAATAAACTCAATATGGGTAAAGAAACAAATAAAAAAAAATCAGTTTCAGGTGCAGGTAAAGCTGTCGCGAAAAAAACAAGGGAAAAATCTGGAGATGGCGTAAAAACCTTTCCTAGTAAGAACGCTTCCTCAAAGACCGCGAAAGTATCTAGCGAAACAGCAAGTAAGGTGAAGAAGCCTGTCGCTGTAAAAAGGACTGTAGGAAAAGTGGCAAAAAAAAGTATGAGTGTTGAAGATAATAAAAAGCAAATATCAAGGAAAGCTGTTAAATCATTAGTTAACTCTAAGCGTGACACCTCTAATAAGAAGGTTGCTGAAGATAATGCTGATAAAGTTTCTGATAAGCGAGTTGCCAGTAAATCGGTAAAAAAAACTGATAAAGCTGAAAAATCAGAAAAACAGGAGCTGCAGCGTGATATTGTTCGCAAATTACTGGCTTTGGGAAAAGAGCGAGGTTTTATAACTTATGACGAGTTGAATAATATATTGCCGGCGGATCAGTTCTCGCCTGAGATTATAGAGGCTGCTATAGCCGCTCTTTCTCAAGCGGATATTAATGTTCAAGAAGATAGTCAAGACTCGGAAGATAATGACGGGGATAATTCTCCCTCTGGAGAAGAGATTGAGAACGCTGGAAGATCTGATGATCCAGTGCGTATGTATCTGCGTGAAATGGGCAATGTTGAGCTATTATCGCGTGAAGGTGAGATAGAAATCGCTAAGCGTATAGAAGCTGGTCGTGAGACTGTGGTTGGCGCTTTATGTGAATGCCCGATGGTTATGAAGGAAATATTATCATGGCGTGATGAGCTTGATGAAGGGACTATTTTGTTACGTGATATTATAGATCTTGACGCTACTTATGGCGCTGGCGGTGATTCAGAGGATTTTTCGTCGGTGGACGTTGAAAGAAGAGGAGACGCTTCTAGTAGTAGTGCTAAAGAAGATGATTCCGCTGAAGAGGATGATGATATAGAAGATGACGAAGATTATCAGATGCAAGATGATGGTGACGAAGAGGATGATGAGGATAGTGGTCTTTCACTGATCGCTATGGAAAATACTTTGAAGCCGCAGATACTTGAGACTTTGGATAAGTTCGCTAAAATAAGTAAAAAGATGCGTGTTCTTCAGGAAAAACGTATGAATAAGTCCTTTGGTGACGGTAAATACAGCAAGGACGATGATAAGAAATACACAAAATTGCACAGAGAGCTTGTAGAGCTTATGCTTGGTGTGCGTTTTACTATAGCGCGTGTTGAAGGGCTGATTAATGGTTTATATGAGATAAACAAAAAGCTTATGGGATTAGAAGGTCGTCTGTTAAGGCTTGCTGAGAATCGTAAGATTAAAAGAGATGTTTTTCTTGAGGCCTATATTGGAAGCGAGCTTATGCCTGACTGGATAGAACTGATGGCAAAGCGTAGTGATAAAGGCTGGAAAGAATTTGTAGAAAAAGACATTAATGAAATAGAGGAGATACGTTCGGAAATAGCCAAAATAGCTGGCTCCGCTGAGCTTGATATAGGTGAATTCAAGCGGATGATAATGGCGGTGCAGAAAGGTGAGCGTGAAACTAATAGAGCCAAAAAGGAAATGATAGAGGCGAATTTGCGTTTGGTTATCTCTATAGCTAAAAAATATACCAATAGAGGTTTGCAATTCCTTGACCTGATTCAGGAAGGTAATATTGGCCTTATGAAGGCGGTGGATAAGTTTGAGTATCGTCGTGGTTATAAATTCTCTACTTACGCGACTTGGTGGATAAGGCAGGCTATTACTCGTTCTATAGCGGATCAGGCGAGGACTATCCGTATTCCTGTGCATATGATTGAGACTATAAATAAGATCGTGCGTACTTCGCGGCAAATACTTCATGAAATAGGGCGTGAGCCGACTCCTGAGGAGTTAGCTGAGCGTTTGGTTATGCCGCTTGATAAGGTGCGTAAGGTGATGAAAATCGCTAAAGAACCTGTGTCGTTAGAGACACCTATTGGTGATGAGGAAGACTCTCATCTTGGTGATTTTATAGAGGATAAAAACGCTATATTGCCTCTTGACGCGGCCATACAGTCAAATCTTAGGGAGACAACAACTCGTATTCTAGCCTCTCTTACTCCGCGTGAAGAAAGGGTTTTACGGATGCGTTTTGGAATCGGAATGAATACGGATCATACCCTTGAGGAGGTTGGTCAACAATTTTCGGTTACTCGTGAGCGGATACGTCAGATTGAGGCGAAAGCTTTGCGTAAACTGAAACATCCTTCCCGTTCTCGTAAACTTCGTAGCTTTTTGGATTATTGATTATATATGACGATTACAACAAGACTTTTTACTTATTTTAATGGCGTGCTAGTTGGTGAGGACGAGTTTGGAAACCGTTATTTTACCGAGAAAAAAAATCCAAAGAACAGAAAAGCTAAGCGCTGGGTAATTTATAAAGGTATGGCGGAGCCAAGCAAGGTTCCACCTAAGTGGTTCGGTTGGTTGCATTACACTACCTCTAAGATTCCTCTTAAGGCTGATGGTGCTCACTATAGCTGGGAAAAGTCACATCTTCCTAACCTTACTGGCACTAAGCATGCTTATTTTCCATCCGGCTCGTTGCGTACTACGTCTGAGCACGCCAGTTCAAGCGACAGCTATGAGGCTTGGATTCCCAGAGAGTAGATGTCACTTGTAAGAACTATTCACATATTATCATATTTTATATCTGGAAAAAAATCAGATAATGGATATATTACGTCCAAGTATTTATGAAATTGATAATATAAAATTGATTTGAGAGACTGATATGCAAAGAAATGTTATAGAGACTTTGACTGGAGCTGTTATTCTTGGCGTTGCCATAGTTTTTTTTGTTTTTGCCTATCAGGGCAGCGGGATGAGAATAGAGTCTGGTTACTCTGTAAACGCTAAATTCAGTAATATATCGGGAATCGCTCTTGGTAGTGATGTGCGTATAGGAGGAATAAAGATAGGAACAGTTTCTGATCTGGCATTGGACGCTAATACCTATGAAGCGGTTGTTAACATGAGTATACGTAGCTCTACGGAATTGCCAAAAGATTCCTCAGCTTCTATCGTAAGTAGTGGGCTTCTTGGCGAAAAATATATTCAAATAGTTCCCGGTGGAGATGATAAAATGCTGAAAGATGGTGATAAGATAGGTTATACTCAATCGGCGGTTAATCTTGAGGAGCTGATTGGAAAATTTATGTTTAGTGGCGGTGGGGTTGATAAGGATAAAGCGACCACTCCTGAGTAATTTGTCAGTGGCTCTTATGTTTAGGCTAAGATTTTTACCTGTACTATTTATCTTTTTGTTATGTTCTCGTGTAGCGTTGTCGGCGGATAATGTGTTTAATTTCGGTAGGTCTGATGATAATTTATCCGGTGCTTCGCCTAGAGGCGCGGAATATCCTGATGAGAGTGTTGAATTACGGGATGTCACTTCTCCAGCAGAAAATAATTTACGTAAGCCTTTTAGGGCTAGTGGTGTTTACATAAGAACCATTCCGAAGCATGAAGAGATAAAGAACAATAATCTGGTTATATTACGTGGTCTTAATAAAATAATGGGTTACGCTCTTAAGTTTGACTTGCCTTTGGGCACGGTATATCGCTTTGATAATTTGGAAATTATAGCTCATAAATGCTGGAAAACCATATATGATGATTACGAGGATAACGCGGTGCTACTTGAGATAAGAGAGATAAAAGTGGGAGAATCACCAAAGCGTGTTTTTTCGGGTTGGATGTTTTCTCATTCACCGAGTATTTCTAATCTTGAACACCCTTTTTATGATATTACTGTTTTATCTTGCGAATATAAAAAGGATTTAGAAGTAAGATAGTTTTTACGGTTAGCTACAAGTAATAATTATCTAAAAGTAACTACAAAGATTTTGAGCCGATAGCCTCGCTTATATGAGAAAAGCCATCATTTTTTATTAGCTGAATAAGTTCCTCATTTATAGTTCTTACCAGACCGAACCCCTGATATATAAGCGCGCTATATATTTGTATCAGGTTGGCTCCAGAGCAAATTTTACTATAAGCGTCATTTGCCGAGCTGATACCACCGGTTGCGATCAATGGTACTTTTCCCCTAGAGATTTTATATATTTTAGAGAGTATTTCTGTTGAGAGAGAAAATAACGGTTTGCCGCTTAGACCACCTTTCTCTTGTTTATATGGGCTTGTTAGAGATTGTGGGCGCGATATAGTGGTGTTACCGATAATTATGCCATCTATTCTATGTGTCACTACAGCTTCTACTATATCCTCGCACTGTCTATCATCTATATCGGGAGCTATTTTCAGTAATATCGGTATGCGTTTTTTATATGTTTTTATATTTTCCTCTCTAGCGTTAGAGATCGCGGAAAGCAGGCTGAGAAGAGCTTTTCCTTCCTGCAAGTCGCGTAGACCTGTGGTGTTGGGTGATGATATATTAACTGTTATGTAATCTACATACGGATAGACAGAGTTTAGACACAACACATAGTCCTCCTCAGCGTTTTCGGTATTTTTATTTTTACCGATATTCGCTCCGGCAATGCCTAATTCCGCATCGTGACGGATAAAATTTTTTATGAAATATTCAATACCGTTATTGTTAAAACCAAGCCTATTTATAATAGCCTCATCTTCCTCAAGGCGAAATATTCTAGGCTTAGGATTTCCTGATTGAGGTTTTGGGGTTACCGTTCCAGCCTCCACGAACGAAAAGCCCTGTTTTAGTAGAGAATCAATCGCTACAGCGTTTTTATCAAAACCAGCGGCAAGACCTATCGGATTATCAAAATCAATGCCGTATATGTTTTGTTTTAATATAGGTGAATCTACTCTTTCTTGCTTAGGTATCAGCCCATATTTTAATGCCGATATAGCTATGTTATGAGCCGTTTCTGGCTTTAACATATAGAGTAGGGGCTGCAGGGTTTTATATGATTTTATCATTCATTTACAGTCTATTATAGAGGGTTATGGCTTATGTGTGCTTTATAGTTTATCTATCTGGAGAAAAAAGTGAAATGATTTGTTGAGATTGTTCTTCTGATAATTCTGATGGTGATTTTTTTATCTGTTTTTGTCGAGATTTATTTGCCATATTTTGTGTGGTTGTTTTTTTTATGATCTTCACGTTGCTAATTGGAAAAAATTTTAATTGTCCAGCTTTGATATTGTTTGGGTCATCCGGTACTTTTTTATTAATAGTAACCGGAAAAAATTTCATGTCAGTTTTTTGCTTGAAAGAGGTGGCAAAGCAATCTGTTCCCGCCAATTGAGAAGTCATAATAAATAGTAGAAAAAATCCTATTTTTGTGAGGGGCATTTTTAGAATCTTTATTAAATTTTCTTTAATTAATTGCTGTTACTTCTACTATCTATTTAGTATGAGCAATTAATATGCCACAAACATTACGATTTAATTGTTTGTTTTGATACCGTCATGGTATACAATTTTTTGCTACGTGGCTAATTTTTATTGAAGCTTTATGATTTTTGTATCGTGTCTAAAAAAAAGAGGGAATTTGATAGGGCTGATTTTGGCTTGTGGCGTTATCGCCTGTAATTTTCCTAAAGATGCTTACGCCACAAAAGTTGATAACGCGGAAAATGAAGATACTAGAAGAACGTCTCCTTTAGAAATTTATATCCCAAAAATAGCTGTTATCCCAGATTATTTTGTTGCCAAGAATATTAAATATTTACCTGATAAGAAGGTTGTTCAGGCTAAAGGTAATGTTGAGATAGAATATGGTGACCTTATGCTGCGTACGGAGCATCTGGAATATAACCAGATTGATGGTAGTGTGAAAACTTATGGGGAAGTCGCGGTTCTTGATAAAAGTGGGAAAGTTACTTTTCACGATTCGCTAGAACTTGATTTTAGGATGAAACGAGCGGTAGTTAATAGTTTTAGAAGGCAATTCGCTGATAATTTAACTTTCACAAAAAATGACGCAAGCGGTAAAAATGGTTCTTCAAGCCGTGATTATGTTGATTATAAAGATGGTAAGACGGCTAATGGCGATGGCTTTTTTGGACGGGTTTTTTCATATTTAGGTTTTTCTAACAATTCTAAAGCAGAAGAGCTTTCGTCTCTTACTCCGGCGGCTGGTGGAGATAAGATCGTGATTGGTAGTGTTCCGCTTATTGATATAATTGATGATGAGAAGATAAATAAGGAAATTGGTGACGTAGATAATGCTGGTGAGGACATTAGTAAGAAAGGTGAAGTTAAGGAGGAAAAGCTGGTTGAGAATATCTCTTCGGAAGATAACAAAGAAATTATCGGTGAGGATTTTAGACAGGAATTTATAGAGAAAAACCTTGCTGACGCTTTGCGTAAAGCGACTTATGGTGGCGATAAAATAATAAAATCTGAGTCTGGGATAAAAAATATAAAGAAAGAGCCTGACAATATTAAAGCTGATAATATTAAAAAAGAAAATTTGGTAAAAGATGACGGTGATACAAAAAAAACAGCTCCTAAGAAATTGGAAGCTAAGTTTAATAGCAAAAAAGTAGAGCGGAAGTCTGAAAGATCTATAGCGAAACCTACAGTGAAAAATTTGCCCAAAGATAGTGGTAAAGTCGCTAAGGTTAAAAAAGATCCATTTGTGAGGTCTAACAGTGGTAGGGCTGTAGCTAGTAATGAAAAAATTATTAGAAGATCTTTGAAGTCAATATCCAAGAAGAATAGTAATCAGGATAATCAGAAAATAAAGATAAGGCATACTCGTCAGATGAATGATTTATTTAACGCTGACGATTTTGTTGGGGAGCAAGTAATGCGTGGCAATATTGGAGGAGTAAAGGTAGAGGTAAAACGACCATCACTTAACGTGGATTATGAGTTGGAGAAGGCTTATAACGCTATTAACTCAGGTAAGAATGAGGTGGCGATAGATATATATAAAAATATATTGAAAGATAATCCGAGTAATCAACCCGCTTTATTTGGTCTTGCCACTCTTTATCATCGTGCCCGTATGTTTGATAGCGCTCGTTCGTTATATAGTAGGTTGCTTGCTATTAATCCGAGACATCGTGATGGGTTTAACAATTTTTTAGTTTTGCTTTCGGATAAAGCTCCTAATGAAACATTGTTGGAATTAGAGAAACTTGAAAGTAAAAATCCTAGCTTTAGCATGATTCCAGCACAAATAGCCTTTATTTATCAAAAGCTTGGTGATTCAGATAAAGCTATTGATAAAATGCTAAAAGCGGTTTCTTTATCGCCTGAGAATGTTGTATATCGCTATAATCTGGCTATTATGTTGGATAAAAAGAAGGAATATAAGAAGGCGGCAGGGCTTTACAGGCAGCTAATTGAGGATGCGGCTCGTGGTGAAAAAATTCCTGGAAATATTGATAATATTCAGCAAAGATTAACCTTTATTAGTTCTAATAACTTGTGAGTTAATTTAACCATTTCCGTTTGGTCATTTTACTGTAATTTGTAAGACTTATTCGCGATATTAGAGGTTTTTGTGGAAATAACTGACTTATTGGTCTTTACTCAGAAGAATAAGGCTTCGGATCTTCATTTATCGGTGAATAATCCTCCTATTTTGAGGATAAATGGAGATATGGTTCCGTACAAGGGTTCTTCTCTTACTAATGAAGAGATAAAGAACATGCTTTATTCTATCATGACAGAACAGCAACGCGCTGAATATGAGAGAGAGCTAGAATTGGATTTCGCTATATCTTTTGGCGATAATATGCGTTTTCGTGTCAATGCTTTTAATACTGTGTCAGGAGCGGCGGCGGTTCTTAGGATGATTTCAAATGAGGTGCAGAATTTAGATACTATTGGCGCGCCTGATATATTAAAAAAGTTATCTTTGTTGAATAAAGGGCTAGTTTTGGTAACGGGTCCCACGGGTTCTGGTAAATCCACGACTCTCGCGGCGATGATTGATCATATTAATAGAAATTCGGCGAAACACATCATAACTATTGAAGATCCGGTAGAGTTTTTACATACGTCAAAACAATCATTAATAAATCAAAGAGAAGTGGGCAAAAATACCAAATCATTTTCTATTGCCCTCCGTAGCGCGCTTAGGGAAGATCCTGATGTAATACTGGTTGGTGAGCTTAGGGATATAGAAACTATCCATCTTGCTCTTACCGCCTCTGAAACTGGGCATTTGGTGCTTGGGACACTGCATACGAACTCAGCTCCAAAAACTATAGATCGTATTATAGATGTGTTTCCAGCGGGTGATAAGGAGATGATACGTTCAATGCTGTCAATATCGCTTGAGGCAGTTATTACTCAATCTTTGCTTAAGAAAAAAGAAGGTGGCATGGTGGCTACTCATGAGATTTTATTAGGGACTGCCGCGGTGCGTAATTTGATTCGTGAAGCACGCATTTCTCAGATTTACTCCATGATGCAGATGGGTAGTAAAATCGGTATGATAACAATGAAGGATAGTATTTTCGCTTTACTAAAAGAGAATATAATTACTGAGGAAGTCGCGCGTAGAGCTCTTAGCACTAGTACATCAGATGAATCAGAGAATTTAATGGAAAACGCTGGTAAAATAAGTGATAGTAAGGCTTCATCGGTAAAGTCTGGTAATAGTGGATTCTAGAAAGGTTGATATGGCTTTTAATTTGGATTTAGTTTTAGATAGTTTTATAAAAACAGATGCTTCTGACTGTTATTTTACAGTGGGCAGCCCACCTGTATTTCGTTTTCAGGGCGAAATAAAAATACAAAATGGTGATAATATAATCCAAAAAGATATGGAAAATATATTTGACAGTCTTTTGAATGAGGATGCCAGACTGGAGTTTGAATCAACACTTGAGTATAATACCGCCGTAGTATGGAAAGAGCATAGATTTCGTCTTAATGTTTATCGTCAGCGTAAATTTACAAGTATAGTCTTAAGAAGAATTTGTACACATATACCAACTATTGAGGAGTTAAAGATACCTGCCGCTTATGGTGAGATAGCGCTAGAAAAGCGTGGTTTAGTTTTAATAGTGGGGGCTACGGGCTCTGGTAAATCCACGTCGCTCGCGGCAATGCTTGGGCATAGAAATACTCAAGGCTCAGGTCATGTGATAACCATAGAAGATCCAATAGAGTTTGTTCATGAGCATGGTAAGTGTATTTTTTCACAAAGGGATATAGGTATAGATACTTACTCTTATGGAGTGGCTCTTAAAAATGCTTTGCGGCAGTCTCCTGATGTAATTGTTATTGGCGAGATTCGTGATCGTGAGGCTATGGAGCACGCTATTATGTTCTCTGAAACTGGACATTTATGCGTGGCTACTTTACATGCTAACAACGCTAATCAAGCAATAGAACGGATCATCAATTTTTTTCCTGAGGAAAAACATAAACAGATACTTCTTAATTTGTCTGTTAATATTAAAGCTATTTTTTCTCAGCGCTTGGTCGCGGGAAAGGAAGGTGGTAGGCACGCGGTTTCTGAGATAATGCTAAATGATGGTATCATTCGTGACCTGATAGCAGAAGGTAGGATAAAAGAGATACGCGAGCATATAGAAAGAGGACGTGACGTTGGAATGCAGACATTTGAGCAGGCTTTATTTTCTTTATATACTGGAGGATTAATCACAGAGCAGATAGCTCTTGCTGAAGCTGATAATCCGGCTAATTTACGTCTTGTTATTAAGCAGTATGAGATGGGAGTCGCTATGTCAGCTAAGAAACCACATGATACGTCAATGTTAGGTGATAGAGACCAATTTTAGTTTATTAGGATTGGCATGTATACAGGCAATGGGCTATAGAAAATTAGCTTAAGTCTATAGGTGTTTTAGCGTTGTATAAAAATTGAGTGACTGTGTATAATGGATATCATGAGATTACGTTACTCAAATATCGCTAAAACTTTTACTTTCCGCCTAGCTCTTGTCTATGTGGGGATGTTCAGTCTTTCCATAATAATTCTTTTTGGTTTTATCTATAGCTATGCAATGCGTTATGTGCGAGAGCAGATAAGTGATTCCGTGCGCACGCAGTACACTTATCTTGCCAGAGAATATAGTAAAAGTGGCTCTAAAGGACTTGAGGCAAGGATTAAAGAGTTAGTTGAAGAAGACAATAATGGCAGCGAAATATATATATTGGTTAATAGAGATAATAAAAAGCTTGGTGGTAATCTGGATAGATGGCCGGACGAGGCGATAGTTGAGAAGCCTTTTGATAAAGGTAATTGGGTAAGTTTTTATATTGAAAGCGCTCCATATAAACAAAAGAATATTAAAGTAAAGGCTGTTACCGTTCCACTTTCAAAATGGCGGAAGATATTGGTAGGGAAAACTCTTCAGGATACTGAAAAAATAGAATATATTATAGCGCAGACTTTTTGGGCGAGTTTGCTTGTGACCATGATTATGGCGTTTATTGGTGCTATGGTAATAACCCGTAGTGTAATGCGCAGGATTAACGTAATTAACCGTTCTACCTATACTATAATGCATGGCGCGCTTAGTACTCGGATTCCTTTTACTAAAGGTGGAGATGAGTTTGATGGGTTGTCGTATAATCTTAATAATATGCTTGATAGGATAGAAGGTCTGCTCAAGTCACTTAGTGAATTCGCCAATAACATAGCTCATGATTTGCGTAGTCCTCTTAATCGTATTATCGGTAGGTTAGAAAATGGTTTGCGTAAAATTGATGAGGGTAATCCGGCTCGTGAGTTGTTGGAGAAAAATATCTATGACATACAGGAATTGATAGCTACTTTTAATGCTATACTTAAAATATCAGAATTAGAGGCTAACAGAGAATTTCATGATTTTAAGTCATGTAATTTACAGGTTGTTATTGGCAATATGGTGGAGTTTTACGAGCCTTACGCGCTTGATAAAAACATTGAGATTATTAACAAGATAGATAGTGAAATTATAATAAATGGTGAAAGAAAATTATTAGAGCAAGCCTTCGCTAATCTTATTGATAACGCTATTAAGTTTACACCTGAAGGTGGAATGATAGAAATATATTACGAACGTAAGGATAGTTACGTTGATATAATAATAGCGGATAATGGTATAGGTATTCCAAAAGACAGCAGAGATAAAGTGTTTGAAAAATTTTTCCGTTTAGAACAGAGTAGGAATACTAGGGGGAATGGTTTAGGACTTAGTATGGTCGCGACGGTTGCTAGTATACATAATATAGAAATTATATTCTCGGATAATAATCCCGGACTTAAGGTGTGTATGCGTTTTAATAAAGTATAGTAATTTGATTTTATTTTATACATTGTTAAACTTCGCCTCGTGTGGTTTTCTACAAGTTGGCTAGTTTGCTCAATTGGTTTACTTTGTATAAAAATAAACTAAAAAGACTATATAATGACTTAATGGAAGGAGGAGGCAGTGGTAATAAGTAATGAAAAAAAGAAGATTAACCTAGCTTTACAAGGTGGTGGAGCGCATGGCGCGTATAGCTGGGGAACCTTAGATAGGTTGCTTGAGGAAGATAATTTTATAATAGATGGTGTAAGTGGTACCAGCGCTGGAGCGATGAATGCCGCGATTTTAGTGTCGGGGTATAATAAAGGCAAGAATATCGGAGCCAAAGAAGCACTTGAAAAATTTTGGAAAAAAATTGGTGAGGTGGGTGCTTATAGTCCTTTACATAAGAATCCATTTGATCGGTTTTTAACTGGATGGAATATGGACTTATCGCCCACCTATCATTTTTTTGATTTATTAAGCAGACTATTCTCACCCTATGATCTGAATCCTTTTGATTATAACCCACTTAGAGGGGTGGTTGAGGATATGGTAGATTTTGATTTGGTAACCTCATGTAAGGATATAAAGCTTTATATAGCTACTACACATGTGAAAAGTGGACAGGTTAGGGTGTTTGATAATAAGGAAATTAATATAGATGTTATTATGGCGTCAGCTTGTATCCCTTTCCTTTTTAAGGCCGTAGAAATTGATGGAGAGGAATATTGGGATGGTGGCTATATGGGCAATCCTGTTATATGGCCGCTTATTTATAATACATCTAGTGATGATGTATTATTGGTACAGATAAACCCATTATTTAGGGAAGAAACTCCACGTACTGCTTATGAGATTATAGACAGGGTAAATGAGATTAATTTTAACTCTAGTCTTAGCGCAGAGATGCGTGCTATTGATTTTGTATCACGTCTCATAAGACGTGGAAAATTATCGGCTGATGAGTATAAAGACGTAAGAATGCATGTGATTTTTCCACCAGAAGAAATGAAGAAACTAAACGCTTCTAGCAAAATGAACGCTGATTTGGATTTTTTCCGTTATCTGCATAAGATAGGTTATGACGCTGCTGATGATTGGCTTAGAAAAAACTGGAATGATGTCGGTAAAAAATCTACGCTTAATATTCGTGATACATTTTTATGTGGTTGTACTGGAAATGATAAGGAAAATATTACCGAGAAAGTTCATAAGAAGGTAGATGCCGGTAAGGTCAGTAGTGCTGAGAAGAAGAAAGCCGTAAGAAAAGCTGGTTAAATGGTAAGTGAAAAACTTCCCTCTCTTGAAGAGGTTATTAAAAAACATAGTTTGTTTACCCGTAAGTCGCTTGGACAGCATTTTTTGCTTGATGAGATGATACTTACGAAAGTAGTCGCTAGCGCTGGTAGTCTAAAAGGAATAAACGTAATTGAGATAGGCTCAGGACCGGGAGGGCTTACTAGGCTATTGCTCGCGTCGGAGGCATTAAGTGTTACGGTGGTCGAGAAAGATGAGCGTTGCGTGCGGATAATGGAAGAATTATCCGAGTTTTTTGTTGATGGTAGGCTGCATATCATTTCAGAAGATGCTCTTAAAGTTGATTTGATAGATATTGTGCCAGCGCCACGCAAGATCGTCGCTAATCTTCCTTATAATGTGGCGAGTCAGTTATTAATAAAATGGTTTGATGATATTTATAGAAATGGCAGAGATAATTCATATGAATCGCTTACTTTGATGTTTCAGGATGAGGTGGCTAAAAGGGTGGTCGCTACACCAGATGACAATGAATATGGTAGACTATCTGTGTTAACCTCATTTTTATGTGATAGCTATTATGATTTTCAGCTAAGACCGGAGTTTTTTGTCCCGCCCCCTAAAGTTAATTCCGCTGTCGTAACTATTTTGCCTAAAGAAAAACCAGTTTCTACAGTTACTAAAAACATTCTTGAGAAAATACTTGCGACAGCTTTTGGTAAAAGACGGAAAATGTTACGCTCATCGCTTAAAGATCTAGGGATTAACGCAGCGGCGTTGCTGGAAAATTCAGGAATAGATGGAACGTTAAGAGCGGAAAATTTAACGGTAGAGGAATTTTGTCGTCTGGCGGAAGTTTATGAGTCTATAGTCACTTGAATTTACTTTTCCCCACTCTTTCCTTAGACTCATATAGTTTCTTCTTCTTCCTGTTTGAAATCATAGCGCATAGTTATTATCGCCGCTTTCACTACGCGGATTAGCGCTATGGAATCTATCGTGGAGATTATAAGCCATAATATTATATACATGTATAGCTGGAAGCCAAAAATGAGACCTATGACTACAGTGAACATCATATCCAGTATTAATACTGTTACGATAGTAAAAAATATCGGGTAATCGCCATCGTCATATTCACTTATGTCTAATCCACATACTGGACAGTTTTTACGTATGGAAAATAAACCGTTAAACAAACAAGTCCTATCGCAACGTGGGCAACGAGGTTTGAGTGATACGTAATTAGCTTTTTCGCGTATTTTGTTTTTAGACAAAACAAATATATTAATGATTACGGACTTTTGGTCTAGGAGCAGCTGATTTCTTGCCACATTTAAGTATGCTATAAGCTGTTATAGCGACAGCTATTATTGATACGGCAAGAATTGTCAGTAAACCAGTTACCGAGAATATTGCGGTAAGTAGTGGCATAGCTACATTAGCAAAATCCAGATACACGAATACGAACAGAAATAGCCACACTACGTCAACGAAATGCCAATACCAAGCAGCGAACTCAAACCCTAGATGATGTTCAGCTGAGAATTGTCCTTTATAAGCCCTAACTAAACATACCGCCAAAAATATAGTGCCAATAAGAACATGGAAACCGTGAAAGCCGGTAGCCATATAGAAATTTGAGGCGTAAACACCATCCTTAAATCCGAAAGCGGCATGACTATACTCGTAAGCCTGTAAACAAGTGAAAGCCGCTCCAAGTACCACTGTGTACCATAAGGCAGTTATCGTGGTTTTATTATCACCTTTTAGAACGCCATAATGCGCCCAAGTCACGGTGGTTCCTGAAAGAAGTAAGATCAATGTATTAAGCAGAGGCAAGTGCAAAGGATCAAATTCTTTGATTCCAGCAGGTGGCCATGTTCCAGCCGCTATCGCCCATGTTTCCTCTAGCGGTAATTTGGGTAACGTACTGGCGTTGAAGAACGACCAAAAGAAAGCCGCGAAAAATACTACTTCTGATAGGATAAACAATGCCATGCCATAACGTAGACCTTTCATTACCACGCCAGTGTGAGCCTTGTCGGTGATTCCTTCTTTGATAACATCTCGCCACCAAGCGAAAGCCGTATAAAGAAGGGAGGAAAGACCCACTAGAATTAGTATGTCTCCGCCAGATTTTCCGTGCATATACATAACCCCACCAAACATAACACCTAGCAGTGAGAATGCCGCTATTATCGGCCATGGGCTAGGATTTACTAGATGAAATTGATGACCAGCTTGATGATTATCGGTTTGTGACATATTGAACTCTTTTTTATGTTAACACTGAACAACTTAGCAGATTATTATTCCGTATTATCCGGTTTGTCATGAAAAAAATCATTATTTTAGCAAAAAAATACCACTCTTATCAGTCTTTCGCGGGAAAAAAGCTGTAAGACAGGGTGATTGTATTAACATCGTCCATATCTGGATCGTTAAGTATTTCTGGATCTATGAAGAATGATACTGGCATATTAACTTTTTGGTTAGGCTCTAAGGTTTGCTCGCTAAAACAAAAACATTCTATTTTGTTAAAATAAGAGCCAGCCTTGAATGGAACAACATTATAGATAGCTCTTCCTTTTGAGGAGGTGTTTTCAAGGTTTTGAGCTACAAAGAAAGTAAGGGCTTGTTCGCCGACACGCACGTTGTGGAAGCGCTCACCCGGTTTGAATCGCCAGTTAAGCTTTTGGTCAATATCAGCGTTAAACTCAATTTTTATAACTCTATCATACACTTTATCTGGGAGTTTAGTCGCTTCTTTGGTTGTGCCGCCATAGCCAGTGACACTACAGAAAATCCGGTATAAGGGTACAGCGGCGAATGAGAGCATGGTCATACCAGCTACTAGCATAACAAGGCTTCCGGCTATTTTTGTGTTTTTATTCATGATTCGGCTTTTTTATCAGTTCCGCTGTTCAAAAACCAGCGGAATATTATTGGGAGCGTTGCCCATACCGCCTCACCAATTGCGACGAATAGTATGACATCCTGTGGGAAATGGAGCAGGGCGATGCTGACACCGAGAGCTACGTTGTTAAACATGGAGCAGGTGGTAATGCTTATCCGAGTTTCTCGGTTTTGATTTTTGGTAAACATCCATCCAAATATCAAAAATATGAAGAAACATGAAAAGGTTAAGAGAAGAGGAGTAAGTAAATCCGTAGTGTCGGCAAGTATGAAATCTCGTTGCTTTGAGACAACAAAGGCGATGATAAAAAACACTAAGATAATGGAAATTAGTTTGATGTTATTATATATTGTAACCTCTAACTGCTTGTGTTTTCTAGTAAAAATGTAAATAACAATGGGAATGAAAACGCAGAACGCTAGAGTGCGAAATAATGGTTCTGGCGAAGGGACTACCTTATTACTTAATAGCCATGAACACAGGATGGGAATCAAGAGTGGCGCGAGCAAGGTGCTGATGATGACTATAGCAAAGGATGGGGATACCCTGCCGCCGAACATATGTGAAAATGCGGGGCTGGAGACGGCGGTGGGCAATAAGGCTAGTAAAAAGACCCCTGCGGCATAGCTTGGGAATAAAGAGTTGGTAGTAAAAAATAATATGACGGGAAGAATAACGTAACGGGAGATGTAGAAGGTTATGATGTTTGTCCAGTTTATTTCTCTAAATCCGCCGTCTTTCAGCTTAAAGCAGGATGAATAGGTAAGCAGTGCTAAGGTAATAGAGGCGGAATAGTCGGGAAGGTTGGCTAGTGCTGGGGTCATTAGCCCAACCACGCAGGCAGTCAGCAGCACAAAGCCGAAATGGGTTTCAATAAAATGGCGCATGGGCTGTTGTTAGCATTTAAGTTGTTATTTATCCAGCAAGTTATTCCTTGTAATAGTCGCTAACTTTGTTAAACTTTATGGAATTTAGTAATTAGTTAGAAGTCAATATAGTAAAGAGTAGATAAAGAGATAATATGCGTAAGGCGATTAATGAAAGAAAAACAAAAGAGACTGAAGTGAAAGTTGAACTTAACCTAGATGGTAGCGGGGTTTACGAGGTTTCCACTGGTATTGGTTTTCTTGATCATATGCTTGAACAATTGTCACGTCACAGTCTTATTGACATTAAGCTAGAGGCAAAAGGTGATTTACATATTGACTACCACCATACCACAGAAGATACGGGAATAGCTATAGGTGAGGCTTTCGCTAAAGCTCTTGGTGAGCGTAAAGGCATCGTGCGCTATGGAGCAGCGACTATTCCGATGGATGAGACGCTATCTCATGTGGTGATTGACCTTTCGGGAAGACCGTATTTTGTCTGGAATGTTGATTTTTCTACTCCTAAGCTTGGAGAGATGGATACAGAATTATTTAGAGAATGGTTTCAGGCCTTTGCTTTCGCGGCGGGGGCCACTTTACATGTTAAAAATGAGTATGGTCGGAATAACCATCATATAGTGGAGTCATGCTATAAGGCTTTAGCGAGATCGCTTAGGCAGGCGATAGCGATAGATTCACGTAAAGCTGATGAGATTCCATCTACTAAAGGAACACTGGGAGGAACACTTTAATGTCATTATTCTCAAAAACCAATATTTATACCGTACATATTGATCCGTCACATAATAGGTCGGTTGAAAACGCGGTTTTTATTCGTGAAGGGTTCAATTTTTTGGCGTTTGTTGTCGCGCCAATTTGGGCGTTATATAACCGTATGTGGCTGGAGTTTTTTTTAATAATGGTTTTTACCATTATCCTTACGGTGGTGTCAGAGACTGGCTATATGAATGAGGTAAGCATAGGGTTTATAAATCTTGGGTTTAATTTCGCTATTGGTAGCTGGGCTGGTGATATACAGCGTTATAGGCTTAGTCGCAAAGGGTATATATTGTCCGATGTGGTGGTAAGTAGTGATGAGATTGCCGCTCAGCAACGCTATTTTGAGAATATAACAGTGTCCTGATAATATGCCGTCTGTTGTTATCATTGATTATGGTTCAGGAAATATACGGTCGGTGGCGAAAGCTTTTGAGCATGTGGGGGCTGGTGTCACAATAAGTTCTGATGTTTCATCTCTTAAAGGAGCAAGCCATATAATTTTACCGGGTGTTGGCGCTTTCGCTGACTGTATGGGTGGGCTTTCTAGGATTCCCGGTATGTTAGACGTTTTACGTGAGCAGGTTGTCGTAAGGAAAAAAATGTTTCTTGGTGTGTGTGTCGGTATGCAGCTATTGTTTGAGCGAGGGTATGAGCATGGTGAGTGCGAAGGACTTGGTTGGATTAAGGGTGAGGTAGTGCCGATCGCCGATAGCGCGCGTGGTGAGTTATCAAATATAAAAATACCACATATGGGGTGGAATGAGCTTAGGATAGAGGGTGACTCACCTATTTTATCAGGCGTTGATGAAGGGAGTCATGTCTATTTCACCCATAGCTATCATGCGTTAGTAAAGGATAGGAGCAAATTGCTCGCTGTAAGCAGACATGGTATAGATATAGCCGGTGTTGTTGGAAGTGATAATATATTTGGAGTACAGTTCCATCCTGAGAAAAGTCAGAGGGTGGGGCTTAGTATTTTAGAAAATTTTATGAGGTTATAATGCTTGCTGCTAGTACCGCGACTGTTCGTGTTGAAAAAATTAATGAATTTCGTCATGCGGATTTAGATGAGTTATGCTCGGCTACGGAAGATGCTATACGTGATGGTATTGGGTTTAACTGGGTTATTCCACCGGGAAAAGATGTGTTGGAATCTTATTGGCGTGGCGTTCTTATAGTGCCTGATAGGGTTTTGTTTGTAGCAAGGTTGGATGGGACGCTCGCTGGTAGTGTGCAGATATTAAAACCGGGTATTAGCAAGGAAACTTCTTCCTTTTGCGCTACTATAGAAGCGCATTTTGTCGCTACATGGGCAAGGGGGCATGGGTTGGCTAAAATGCTGCTTGAGGCAGCGGAAAAAGAAGCGAGAATACAGGGGTTTTCTGTGATTAAGCTTAGTGTGCGTGATACTCAGGAAAGGGCGATAAAGCTATATGAAGAACATGGATATATATATTGGGGAACTCTGCCTTATTATGAATTCGTGAACGCTAGAATGATCTCTGGGCGTTTTTATTATAAAAATGTAGATCCTCTTACCTCGCTTATTTAAGCGTAATCTATAGTATAATTTATATAATTAGGAGCAGTTATGATAAAATTATATGGGTTTGGAGAAGCTTTTGGATTGCCTGACGCTAGTCCTTTTGTAACCAAGGTGGAATTGCTCTTAAAAATAGCGAATATTGATTATGAAATTGACGTTAGTGGATTCTCTAAGGCTCCAAAAGGTAAGTTGCCTTATATAGATGATGGTGGGGTTATAATATCCGACTCAACATTTATAAGATTTTATTTAGAGGAAAAATATTCGGTTAATTTTGGTGATGGGCTGTCGGATAAACAAAAATCTGTGGCTTGGGCAGTAGAAAAAATGCTGGAGGATAATTTATATTTTACGGTTCTTGACGCCAGATGGGGTAGAGCAGAAAATTTCGAAAAGATAGCAAAGCGTTTTTTCGGAGGAGTTCCAGCGTTAGTTCGTCCTTTCATTAAAAACATGGTTAGAAAAAAAGTTATGAAGACCCTTAACGCTCAAGGGATGGGACGGCATTCGTTAGCTGAAAGAGAAAAATTAGCCCAGCGTGATTTGCAGGCTTTGTCTGATATTATCGGTGACAATAAATATTTGATGGGAGATTCGGTTTGTGCCGCTGACGCTACGGTGTTTGCTTTTGTAAGTGGTGTGTTATGCAAGGAATTTATAACTGAGATTAGGGATTTCGCTGAGAAATTACCTAATCTTATCGCTTATAATGATAGAATGATTAAAGAATATTATACGTAATATTTTTATTCAGATTGAGTATAAATATATAATAAGAAGGCTAGATTTAGTATGATTTTATATCCGGCGATTGATTTGAAAGATGGCAAATGTGTTCGTTTGCTGCGTGGTGATATGGAAAAAGCGACCGTATTTTCGGACTCGCCGGCGGATCAGGCGGCGGCTTTTGAAAATGATGGATTCTCATGGCTGCACATTGTTGACTTAAATGGAGCGTTCGCGGGAAAGCCGGTAAATGAGTCGGCTGTTAAGGAAATTCTGGGACGGGTAAAAATGCAGGTGCAGCTTGGCGGCGGTATACGTAGTCTTGAGATGATAGATACTTGGCTTAATTGCGGAGTATCCAGAGTAATACTTGGCACTGCCGCTCTTAAAAATCCGGTTTTGGTTAAGGAGGCTTGTCGTTTGTTTCCAGCGCAGGTCGCTGTTGGTATTGACGCGGTGGATGGAAAAGTCGCGGTTTCTGGTTGGGCGAATGTTTCTGATATGCAGGCGGTTGAGCTTGCTAGGCGCTTTGAGGATGCGGGGGTTGCCGCCATTATTTATACGGACATTAATCGTGATGGGGCGATGCAGGGGGCTAATATCTCAGAGACGGTGGAGTTCGCGGAATCAATAACCAGTCCAGTGATAGCGTCCGGTGGGGTGAGTGGTTTGGAAGATATAAAGGCTTATAAGGAGTCTGAAAATTCAGGTGTGGAGGGTGTGATTATTGGTCGTGCTTTATATGATGGTGCGATAAAAGCGAAAGAAGCTTTGGAACTAATAGTAGAAAGGAAATAGGATTATGAATTATGCGGCACAGGGAAATCCAGCTCTTTTTTGGAGAAGGTTTGTAGCTGTTATTGTAGACATGATTATTATTCATGTAGCTTTTGTGATTTTAGCAGTCGTTGTAGGTCTTGCCGCACTCATTCTTGGATTTACCGATACGGGTAGTCTTTCTTCCTTTAATGATGAACATGAAAATGCAGTAGCGTTTGTTATGATTTTTATTGATATATTATATTATGTTGTTTTTCTTTCCTCATCAAAACAGGCTACTTTGGGTAAGCAGTTATTGGGTGTATATGTGGTGTGTGCAAGTGATGGAGGTCGGATTGGTTGGTTGCGAGCTATTGCTCGCTACGTAATTTGTTATCCGCTTATTCTAGTTATTATTCCGGCTGCGATGTTTGTTCAATTGCATGAATTATCTCCGGAGCAAAAAGTGTTTGCTGATGAGATAAGAGGAAAATTGGATAAAAATGTGCTTTTAAGTGACGAAGAGCGGAAATTTGCTGATTCATATATGTTAACCTATGAGATTAAGTTTAGTTATGAGGAAGAAGAGAGTCTTTCAGCGATAAAGTTGAAGAGGGAATCTGATATAGGTTTAACAAAGGAGGAGAAAGAGTTTCTTGAGTGGACAGAAACTAGGTCTGATTACCCGAATTTGTCACTTGATGATCAAGGTAGGTTGTTTCAGATTAAAATGAAGGAAAAAAATAAACAGCCATTAACCGCTGAAGAGAAGGATTTTAAGAAAAATAATATTAGCCTTAGAAAAAGTATGGCAACAAAGGTAGCTGGTGTAATTATTATAGTGATAGTATATACTTTTATTTCTATATTGATATTGGCTTTTACTAAGGAAAAAACAGCAATTCATGACCTAGTTTGTAAAACTAGGGTTGTTCGTGGGAAGCCTTGATGTTTAGAGTTAAGTCATGCTAAAAACTCGTATTATACCCTGTCTTGACGTAAAAGATGGTCGTGTGGTCAAGGGCGTTAATTTTGTTGATCTTATTGACGCTGGCGATCCGGTTGAGCAAGCGAAATTTTATGATGCGCAAGGGGCTGATGAGCTATGTTTTTTAGATATTACGGCGACCAGTGATAATAGAGGTATTCTTTACGACATAGTATCACAGGTCGCTGAGCAGTGTTTTATTCCGCTTACTGTTGGTGGTGGTGTGCGTACTATTGATGATATAAGGCAGTTATTGCTTGCGGGAGCTGATAAGGTTTCCATAAATAGTGAAGCGGTAAGGCGACCAGAATTTGTGAGGGAAGCGGCGGATAAATTTGGCTCGCAGTGTATTGTGGTCGCTATTGACGCTAAGCGAACTAAAAATGAAAATAGTGGTAGTGGTCAGCAGACCGCTGAGCCTTCAGCTGTTCCCCATGCGAGAGCCAGCAGGCTCGCAGCGGGGGAATTTAAAATTTTCACTCATGGTGGGCGTAAGGGGACTGGTATTAACGCGGTAGTTTGGGCTAAGAAAATGGCAGAGCTGGGAGCGGGGGAGATTTTACTTACCTCTATGGACAGAGATGGCACAAAACAGGGTGTTGATTTGGAGCTTACCAAAATAATTTCGGAGTCGGTACGAATTCCGGTGATAGCTTCTGGTGGAATAGGTAGTCTTGAGCATTTTTCGCAAGCGGTAAAGGATGGAATGGCGGACGCGGTACTTGCCGCTTCGGTTTTTCATTTTGGAACTTTTACCATTGAGCAAGTAAAAAAATCTATGCAAGCAAATGGAATTGCGGTAAGAATCTGACTATGAGCAATGTAGATATTCTTGAAAGACTTTATAGGACAGTATGGGAGCGGCGTAAGGCGGATCCTGATGTTTCGTATATAGCTAAAAGATTTAAGCAGGGCACTGCCAAAATAGCCCAAAAATTTGGTGAGGAATCAGTTGAGACCGTAATAGCGGCGGTAGCTGGCAATAGAGAGGAATTGATTGACGAAAGCGCGGATATGCTTTTCCACTGGTTGTTACTAATCGCTGATGGTGGCATTGAGGTTGCTGATGTTATGAAGGAATTGGAGCGTAGGGAAGGTATTTCTGGCTTGGATGAGAAGGCATCTCGTAAGTTAAAAAGTAAATCTTAAAAAGAGTGTTGTTATGGCTTATGATAGTGATAATGTTTTCGCTAAAATTTTGCGTGGTGAGTTACCATGTAATAAGGTTTATGAGGATGATTACGCCCTTGCTTTTCATGATATAGCGCCGGAAGCCCCAATTCATGTGTTAGTTGTGCCTAAAGGTAAATATTTGTCATTTGATGATTTTGTAAAGAACGCCGATAGTGGATTTGTACGCGATTTTTTCCAGTCGGTACAAAAGGTTGCTGAATATCTAAAATTGCCAGAAGAAGGCTATCGTATCATAAGTAACCATGGAGAGGCAGCGGCGCAAAGTGTTAGTCACTTTCATGTACATATAATAGGCGGCAAAAAACTTGGTAGATTATTGCCTTAAAATATGTTAATATGAGCTGGTATAAAGCATTTTATACGTATTTTATATATAATAAATAATATAATTCAGGGAGTTGGCAGGTTATGAATATTATAAAATATGGATTTTGCACAGTTTTTGCGAGCTCTGTCCTTATTTCCGGTGTCGCGATAGCGGAGGAAGCAAAGTCATCAACGGCTGATATTTACAAAAATGTATCAAAAATGAAGTTTGATAAGAAGGCTTATGTTGAACATATGGTGAAAGCCTTTGAGCAAATGGACGCTAATGGTGATGGTGAGCTTGATTTTAGTGAAATGGTTAAAGGGCAACAATTGCAAGATCAGAAAGCATCTTCAATGAGCTATAAAGACGCGTTTTTTAGTGGCGAGGAAATAGCCGATGATGAAGAACCTGGTGATTTCGGTCACGATGATATTGTAAGCAAAAATTCTGTTGTCACTAGTAGAGGTGAGGGTACTTTGAGATCTGTAGCGCCGATTAACTCAGATCAGATTGGTAACTGAGTTAAAGTTAATTATTTGCTGTGATTGGACCTTCGGCGTGACCATGTATAAACTGGTCAACATGCTCGCTTTTGCTGTTTTCTATGTCTTTAATATCTCCCTGCCATATTAATTTGCCATTATAAAGCATGGCGACACGGCTTGCTATTCTCCTAACGCTTGCCATATCGTGAGTTATGGTGAGGGTAGTAGCGCCCAGCTCTTTAGAGCATTTTACTATGAGCCGGTTTATTACATCCGCCATTATTGGGTCAAGACCAGTAGTTGGCTCATCAAAAAATATTATTTCAGGATTAGCAGCGATCGCTCTGGCAAGGGCGACTCTTTTTTGCATTCCTCCTGATAGTTCTGATGGAGAGAGATCGGCGACATCTTGTTTAAGACCGACCGATTTAAGTTTTTCTATAGCTAGTTTCTTAGCATCTTTTTTGCTAATGCTCTTATTCTGAAGTAGAGAAAAAGTTATATTTTCCCAAACTGGAAGACTGTCAAATAATGCTCCACCTTGAAACAGCATGCCGAATTTTTTCATCATTTCCTGACGTTCTTTGCGTGATAACTTACAAGTATCAACACCATCAATTTTTATACTACCTTTGTCGGGTGTGAGTATTCCAAGAATACATTTTATGAGTACGGATTTTCCTGTTCCAGAACCACCTATAACTACCAGTGATTCACCTTTTTCTATGGTGAGGTCTATGCCGTCGAGAACTTTTTTGCTGCCGAATGATTTATATACGCCGGATAGTTCAATTTTCGCTGTCATGACTTTTTATTTCGCAAACAGTAAGGCGGTTAATACATAATTTGATAATAATATCAAGATAGAGGCGGAAACTACGGCATGAGTAGTAGCGGCTCCTACTCCTTGCGCTCCACCTTTAGAGTGAAAGCCATGATAGCAACCCATCAGGGTTATAATAAATCCAAACACTGAGGCTTTTATAAGCCCTGATATAACGTCTTTGCTTTCTAAATACTCAAAAGTGCTTTTTAGGTAGGGACCTGGTGAGAATCCTAGATTATGTATGGATACCAGATAGCCACCAAGAACACCAATTATATCGCCAATCGCGACCAATAGTGGTAGCATAGTAACACCAGCGATTAGGCGTGGAAGAACAAGATACTTATGTGGATCGGTAGAAAGTGTGGAAAGAGCGTCAATCTGTTCAGTTACCCGCATTGTGCCAATCTCAGCAGCGTATGCCGCGCCGATTCTTCCAGCGACCATGAGCCCAGCCATAACAGGACCAAGCTCTCTGGTAATAGCGAGAACTACCACTATAGCCACTGAGCTTTCAGCGTTGAAACGAGAAAAACCTGAATATGTTTGTAAGGCAAGGGCGGCACCGGTGAACATAGCGGTCATGCCAACTACGGGAAGTGAGTAATAGCCAATCTCAATTAGCTGTTTTATAAGCATTTTTCCATAGAATGGTGGGCGGAATATACCGCTTATGCTATTATAGACAAATATGCCGAGACGGCCTACCGCTTCAAGGAAAGCGTAAAATACTCGTCCGATAGAGGCAAGAAATGTAAAAGGAATATTCATGCGATGTTTTTACGTTAAGTTTATGGTATATGCAACTTTTTTGTAATTTGATTCTGTTATGCACGTTACACTAGGGTGTTTTCGTGTTTAATTAAGTATAAGAACGCTATAATGTTACTGTTGATTGTTGCCGTCATTAATACCAATGGTTTTGAAGATTGCAGAATAGAATATTGCAGATGCGATTAATGTTATGAAGAGAACTAAAGCACGTAAAAAGCCATTGACATAGTATATAGTTGAATACGTTTCGTAACTAAATAGTAAATTTATTAACGTATTTGCTATTATAGAACATACAATAATAATTGTCTGTATTATCCACACATTTATTCTGTTTTTGTTGAGAGCTATCGTAGCATTGTCATAAATTTTTGATAATCTTATACTGTGCGATGTAGATATATACGGGTATATCAGGCATAGCTGCGTTCCTATGGAAAAATAAATAAATTTCCATAGATATACAGGAAGCATATCGTATAGCGATAGGGTGATATTAAATAATGGTGTGTTCCAATGAGGAAGGCTATCGTTAAGAATATAGTGTATAATTGTACTGCTTATATGGGTTCTGATCGTTTCCCAGATCATCAAAAATATTGCTAATATTATAGCCGGCTTATCAATATAAAAATATAATTTTACTGTTATGAAAGGTTTTTTCGTATATGGATTACGTTTAAGTGGAGTGCTATGCATACGAAAACGTGAGTCAAAAAGTAGGTATCTATAGATACCAACAATAGTTATTGCACTCATAAGAGCCTTTATGCTCGTTAGTGCTAAGTCTATATATTGGTGGGTTTCTATATTGAATGGTATATGTATTACAAGATTTAATAACAGGAAAAGAAGCAAAAACGGAAACCAAGTAATTGTTACTAATGTTCTGCACTCTGATTTTAAAGTTAAGAGGATATGCTTTATTGAGTTTTTTACTCTTAGGATATGCACTACGTTTGGCAATAGATTACCCCCTATGTATTTTATCTGTAGGCATCGTAGTCGGGTTTTATCATGGTTCCGGCTCCGTATTTGGTGAAAGTTTCCAGCAGCAACACATGTGGCAGTCTACCATCAAGTATATGGGCGGCTCCGCAGTCATTTTCTAGTGCGTGCAGACAGGTCTCTACCTTCGGTATCATGCCGCTGGTTATAGTTTTATCCCTGATAAGTTCCCTTACTTCCTTAAATGATAGTTCACTTATCAGTTCTTTTTTTTTATTAAGAACACCTGGTACATCAGTAAGTATTATAAGTTTAGTAGCTCCGATAGCGGAGGCGATAGCGCCAGCGGCGGTATCAGCGTTTATGTTGTAGGTCTCACCATTTTCTCCTATTCCGATAGGAGCGATAACTGGTATTATATGAGATTGGCTGAATTCCTCAAGTAGGATAGGGTTTATAGAGGTAGGTTCGCCAACGAATCCGAGATCCAATATTTTCTCAATATTTGAATCAGGATCTGGGATGCTGCGTCGTAATTTTCTTGCTTTAATAAGACCACCATCTTTTCCAGATATGCCGATCGCCATACCGCCAGCGTTGTTTATTTCCGCTACTATTTGTTTGTTAATAGAACCGGAAAGTACCATTTCCACTATCTCAACAGTTTCAGCGTCGGTAACCCTAAGTCCATCAATGAATGAGCTTTTTATTTTTAGTCGCTCTAGCATATTGCCTATTTGTGGACCGCCGCCATGTACGACTATAGGGTTTATTCCAACTTGTTTGAGAAGAACTATATCTTTGGCGAATTGCTTGGACAGTTCTGGATCACCCATGACATGTCCGCCATATTTGATGACAAATGTCTCATCGGTAAATTCCCGCATATAAGGCAGGGCCTCTGATAGGGTTTTTACGGTTTTTACCCATTCATCAGCATCTTGAATTACCCGTGTTTTCATATTATCCATCCCATGCCGGATTTTATTTATTGTATTTATACTTGTTTTGTATAAAAATTGTCCAAAACAAGTATAATTAACAAGTTATTAGCAGGATAAGAATAGTTGTCAATTTACAAAGTGAGAGAAATATTGATTTTTTGTTTATAAAATGCCGACTAACTCACCACGTAATTCATCTATACCATAACCAGTTTTAGAGCTAGTAGCGATTATTGAGGGATGGGCGGCTGAGTGTGTGGAAATGGAATTAGTTGTTTTTTCTATTACATCATCCATATCTTTTTTAGGTAGGCTGTCGGTTTTGGTAAGTATTATTTGGTAATTTACGGCTGATTCATCAAGAACGGACATGAATTCATCGTCACTTTTCATAATTCCTCGTCTGCTATCTATTAGTAGGCAGGCTCTTTTTAGGGTTGGTCTTCCGCATAAATATCCGATAATCAGCCTATTCCACTCACTTTTTTGTCCTTTAGAGACTCTAGCGTAACCATATCCGGGCATGTCAACCAACATTAGTTTTTCTGCTAACAAGAAGAAATTTAACTGCTTGGTATGACCTGGATTCTGTGATGTCCTAGCTAGTTTTTTTTGTCCAACTAAAGCATTTATCAAGCTTGATTTTCCGACATTGGAGCGACCAATAAAAGCTACTTCCGGTTTATCAAACTCTGGTAAAGAGGAGATTGAGGAAGCGCCGGCTACAAACACACAAGAGCAACGAAAAAATTTTGTATTTTGTTCACCACTTTCCATTTTTATATTATTTTCTTAGGAGCTAGTAGTTGATTTGTTTTTTTGTGATCTATGAGTGCCGTGACGCAGAGTTATCACTTCTTGTTGGATTATTGAGAATATGTTACTCGCTACCCAGTATAGAACCAAACCAGCAGGAAAGGTGGCAAAAACAAATAATAGGAAAAAAGGTAACATTTTCATGATTTTTTCCTGAGTGGGATCGGTTGGCGCTGGTTGTTGCTTTTGTTGTATTATCATGCTTATGCAGTATAATATCGGAAGTATACCAAGATGCATAAAAGCTGGTGGATCCCAGTTTATCATACCAAAGAGGGTGAATATATTGGATGGATCAGGAGCTGATAGATCCTTAAGCCAGCCAAAGAAAGGAGCGTGGCGCATTTCTATGGTCACATAAAGAACTTTATACAAGGCAATGAACACAGGAAGTTGAATTAATATCGGTAGGCAACCGGAAGCGGGATTTACTTTGTGTCTTTTATATAATTCCATCATGGCTTTGTTCATCGCCTGTGGGTCTTTTTTGTGACGATTTTTAAGTTCAGTAATCTCTGGTTGTAGGGCTTTTATTTTACTCATCGCCGCGTATGATTTATTGGCAAGTGGAAACATACAGATTTTTATTACTATAGTTACCATTATTATCGCTAGACCAAAATTACCGATAAATGAGTAGAATATATTAAGCATTAGGAATAACGGCTTGGTGAGGAAATATAATCTGCCAAAATCCACTGCCCTGTCAAATAGTGGTATTGGTTTATTGTTAAGGTCTCCTTCTATTCCGTTAGTGTAACGATCAAGTATATCTATTTCTTTCGCTCCGGCGAATAGGCGGAGTTGTGTCATTTGCGCTTCCGATTGTGGGGGGATGGTAAGCGGTGTTCCCATATAGTCAGTTTGGAAACGATCTTGGTTGTTTTGGCTATAATAACTGAATGACATATTGAATTTGTCATCATTCGGTATTAGGGCGGTAAGCCAATATTTATCGGTAATTCCCAGCCAACCATTTGTGTTTTTGTAATCTTTGCGATTTTCTTCTTTTAGGTCTTTATAAGGAAATTCAGTCACTAAGCTGTCTATAACTCCCATGGGTCCAGTATGCATTATCATACCATGATTATCTTCTAGCATATAAGTTCGGTTTATATAGCCATAAGGGGAGACTGATATTACATTTTCAGAATTATTTTCTACACTTTGTTTAATGGTAAACATATAATCGGAGTTTAATGATATATCCATTATGAACGTTACGTCTTCGCCATTATTCCAAGTAAGAGTGATTCTATCATTGGCATTTAGGGTATCTTTGTTCGCTGTCCATATTGACTGGTTATCGGGAACTTTAGTTTTGCCATCTGTTGCCACCCAACCAGTTTGAGCAAAGTAAGAATCTTTGTCACCATTTGGGCTTAGCAATATTACTTCTGGACTCTCTTTATCAAGACTTACTTTGTATTTTGCCAGTGTTAAATCATCAAAACGAGCGGCCTTTAGTGATATAGAGCCGTGCAGACGATCCGATTTAATAAGTACACGATTGTTTTGCGCGAGCAGTTCCGCTCGGCTTAGGTTTGGAATATGCTCAGAATCAGTCGATTTACTGATAGTGTCTTTTAGATTGGCGTTGTTTGTTTTCTGTTGGTGAGCGGCGTTTTTAGCCATGACTTCGGCAAGCTGTTGGCGGCGTGGTAATTCAACAAATAGTTGCCAGCATATCAATATTACTGCTACCATGAAGATGGCAAGAGTTATACGTTGATAATCGGGATCATTATTGTTTAGATAGTTTGACATAGATTAAGTCTTTATTTTTGTATTTGATGGAGGAACCGGATCATAGCCGGACTTATTAGCAAATGGATGACAACGCAGCAAGCGTTTACATGAGAGATAAACGCCTTTGATAACGCCATGTCTCTCAATCGCCTCTTTTGAATAGCATGAACAAGTTGGGATATAACGACAATTAGCGCCGATTAATGGTGAAATGATAAATTTGTATATATTTATTATTCCGATTACGAATTTTGACAGGATATTCATTTGTACTAAGCTGCTGGTCTAGTTCTGATTGTTTTTGTGAGTATTTTTATGATGGATAATTTTCTTAAAAGCAAACTCCATGCTGTCTGTTAGGTCAGAAAAATCAGTGTTAAATGCTTTGTGACGTGAAATGATAACATAATCATGCCCTTTAAGGGCGTATTTCTCTATTGCTGGCTTTACCGCCGTGCGCAACCGTCTTTTTATTCGGTTTCTTTTAACGGCTCTTCCCATTTTCTTAGTAACAGTAAAGCCTATTCTGACATCATCAGCAGGGGCTTTATGCTCTGGCTCTCTTTTTACCATTTGTAATATAAAATTAGGAGTTATAAATTTTTTGCCCTTATTAAAAGCGTTAAGAAAGTCGCTACGTTTTTCTATAACAGAATAGGTCACTTTATGTAAATTCATCCATGCTCATACAGCCAAGTCTGTCCGGCTATTATGATGATTTAGTATATATTATTTATCTTAAGCGGATAAGCGCTTACGACCTTTAGCACGGCGAGCGTTTATTATGCGGCGACCACCTACGGTTGCCATGCGGGCACGAAAACCATGACGGCGTTTTCTTACTATGTTGCTAGGTTGGAATGTTCTTTTCATAAAAACCTCAAATATCAGTATGTTGATAGGGTGTACTTGGATAAAAACTAAGCGGTAAAGCCAGAAAAACCCTAGCTATACTTTACACCATACTTAACTGTTCCTTAATATATTCCTCAAGTGGAGCATGCTTATATTAACTAAACTTCCATATGTCAAGGATTTATAATCTATTAATTGGCTAATAACTATAGTTGACTAAATAACCGGCTAATTAGCGATGTAAACCATATTTTGATAAATATTAAATGCTTTGTTAACCTGCTGATATTATATTATTATTAGCTTTCAACAGGTTGAAATTGAAAAAATATGTTTCGTTACTTTAGGTTGTTTTCCATAGTTGTTTTCTTGGCGGTAGTCGCTTTCGCGATTATTTCTAGTCTGGTTTTTCGTAATAACGTAACCGAGAATATCAAATTTATCGCCAGTAATAATAACACATCTATCGCTAAAGCCTATATAAATTCCATATGGAAGAGGCATGATAAAGCCGTAAAAGCCTTTAGGAATAATCTATCGGAAGCTGATAAAAAAGATCCTGAAGTTTCGCGTTTGATGAAAACTTTTGGCAGAGATAGCGTAAGGTTTTTTAAAGACACCTCCATTGTAAGAGCTAATATATATAATTCTTTGGGGAATCTGGTTTTAACCAGTGATGTCTCATCGGTTACTATTAATTCCGAACAAAAATCACCGGATCCTAATTTTATAGCTAATAGGTTTAATAGTGGTGATGTCGCTAGCCAGATAGTAGAGAGCGCTAAATTTAGTGACGGTACGGAGGGAACTATAATACAGACTATGGTTCCTGTTACCTTTATAAGTGATGATGGAAAAGATGTTTTTCTGGAGGGAGTTATTGAGATTATAAGTGATATAACAGATCCATTTGAGAGTCTTTTAGAAGCGCAGATAAATGAAGATATTTATCTGGTATGTTTTTTCGCTCTATATCTTATTTTGTTGTTTTTCATGGTACAAAGAGCGGAGGCTATTACCGCTAGGCAGCATGAGGTAAATATTGAGCTGACAGCGGCGGCGACCGCGGCGCAGGCGGAGAATCGTGATAAATCACAATTTCTCGCTAATATAAGCCATGAGCTGCGTACACCTTTGAACTCCATAATTGGTTTTTCAGAGATTATAAAAAATAGTATTGATAAAGGTATGGAAAAGGAAAGATTTGAAGGTTATATTCATGATATTTACTCTTCCGGTGTTCATTTGCTTAGTTTGATAAATGATATACTTGATTACTCTAAAGCGGAAGCTGGGAAATTAGAGATGGAAGTGGCTGAGGTAAATCTTAATAAGCTGGTACATAATTGTGTGAGACTTGTTACACCAAGAGCGGAGAAAGCACAGGTCTTGCTCACAGAGGAATTACCGAAAGAGATATTGAATATCGCGACCGATGGTAAAAAGTTAAAACAAATTCTACTGAATTTACTTTCTAACGCGATTAAATTTACAGAGCCTGGTGGAGAGGTGAAAATTATCTCATGGGTTAACGTTAATGATGACTCGTATATGTTTGAGGTGCGTGATAGCGGCATTGGTATCGCTCCTAAGGATATATCTAAAGCTATGTCACCTTTTGGTCAGGTGGATGGTGAGCTTAGTCGTAAATATGAGGGAACAGGGCTTGGGTTGCCGCTTACTAAGAAGTTTGTTGAGCTAATGGGCGGTAAATTTGAGATTGAAAGTCAGGTTGGAGTAGGGACTACTATATATTTTTCAATTCCCCGTAATGGAAAGCGGGAAAAAGAGGTAGATTCGGTAGAAAATGTTGCCTAAGGACGCGGTGGTTTTGCTTGTTTTTAGTCTGTTAAGTCTATAAAATCCTCGAAATGAAACGTAATACAATAAATGATATAAGGATAAAAAAATCCGGTGAGCCGATAGTAGCGCTTACCGCTTATACCTCTCCTTATGCCAGCTTATTTGACCCTCATGTGGATATAATGCTCGTTGGTGACTCGCTTGGTATGGTGCTTTATGGCATGGAAAATACTTTATCGGTTACCGTTGATATAATGATAGCGCATGGTAAAGCGGTTGTTCGCAGCACTAAAAAATCTTTGATTGTCGTTGATATGCCTTTTGCTAGCTATCAAGTGTCGCCGCAGCGAGCTTTTGAGAATGCCGCTAGAATAATAGCTGATACTGGTTGTGGAGCTGTGAAGCTTGAAGGTGGTAGGGAAATGGCGCCAACCGTAGAGTTTTTAGTTTCTCGTGGCATTGCTGTTATGGGACATATTGGGCTTAAACCACAAAGTGTTAATGCTATGGGAGGGTATCGTACTTATGGAAAGGACAGTTTGGAAGCATCAATAGTTATGGAGGATGCGGTCGCGATTGAGAAGGCGGGAGCTTTTTCGGTGGTGATTGAAGGTGTGGTGAGTGAACTAGCTGATTCAGTAACGGCAGAGATTGCTATTCCGACCATAGGTATAGGAGCGTCTCTAGGCTGTGATGGGCAGGTTTTAGTAAGCGATGATATGTTAGGAATCAGTGGCGGTTATGTACCATCTTTTGTAAAACAATACGCTGATATTTCTTCTATAGCAGAGGAGGCGGTGATTAAATACGCCAAAGAGGTAAGAGAGCGCAAATTTCCAACTAGCGATTATTGTTATCCGTATAAGAAGAAATAGTCTCTTTTACTGATCAATGTTTGTGCAGTCTGCGGGTGACGCTCTAATTTTGTTTAGTTATATACCCATTCCAGAGTGTCAAAACTGCTACATGATGCGCAATGTGATCCCCATTTTTCATGACTATGCGAACATGCGCTACAGATCCATTTTCCATTTTTTATTTTATCAGAAAATTTTTCTAGTATTTTTTTCTTATATTCTTCTGGTTCTGATTCTATTATATTTTGTAAAGTCTCCATGAGGTAAGATGATGGTTGCCTTTTTAAGGCTTTGGTGAGTATAGATATGGCTTTTTTGTTATTATCGTTCTTGCTATATATATTAGCCATAATTGTGGTAGCTGGAGTAAAGTTAGATAAAATAGGAGAGGCTTCCTCAGCTATTATCAAAGCCTGCTCGTTATTGCCGTTATTTAATAATGATTGCGCGCGCATAAGTTTTATAAGCGCAGCTATCCTTTTTTTGTCTTTACGTTTTAGTTTTGCCTTCATTACATTGGCTAGCGCCTCATCCCACTGTTGCATACGAGTTTGTAGGCTTATTACCGCTAGGGATGAGTGATTATTTTTTGGTTCTAATGATTGCGCTTTTTTGGCAAATTTTAGGGCGGCTGGTAGGTTTTCATGTTTATTGGCGTTGTCACTTAACGAGCGGGCGGCAAGGAACTCCGTCTCTTTATATTCAAGTAGAGACTCAAGTAATTTCTGAGTTTTAACCTCATTTCCTTTGCTTTTTGAAATTTGTGCTTCTAACAACAGAGTAAGAGGTGTTTTCCCGATTAATCTTTCTGCTTTGTGAATATGTTTTTCTGCTGAATCAATATTAGAGGTGGCAAGAGCGGCGATAGTATGGGTAAGCTCATTAAGACCGGATTTAAGATGTTTTGTGGTTCTTTTATTAATGAAGTTTGACGGAGCGTATAATATGCGTCTGATAAGTAAGATAAAGGACATTAAGATTATTACCGCTATCGTAATAGCGGCGATCATAAAAGCTATGCTAGTCTCTATTTGGTAATTAAACCAAAGCATGGTGACATCACCGGGATTATCCACTACAAAGGATGCTACAATCCCCATACATAAAATAAAAATAAAGAAGAATAACAGGTTGAGCATGCTTAGTTTACCTGCTTGACTTTGGTTAGTGATAAGCGAAGTCTCTCAAGAACAGAACGTGTTTTTTCCAGATGTTCTGTATCTTTTATCCATGTGTTAAATATTTTACGAGTGTCAGGAGGAAGTTTTTCTAACTCATCCGTGGCTTTGCTTAATTCGTTATGTTTTATAAGAAGTTCCGCTCTAGCTATAATAGATTGTTTGTCATCTCCTTGTTGGTTGCCTATTTTGCGGATAGTAATGAAATTTTTTAGAGTTTTTACAGCTAAGTTATCATCATCGTTACTAATCGCTTGTTTTATCAGAGGCTTGAATTCCTCATATAGCTCTTTTTTGGTTTTTATTTTTTGTTTTTCATCTGTTGTTATTTCAGAAAGTTGCGCGAGAAAATCTGGGTTATCTTGATGAATTGCTCTTAACTGTTCCAATAAAGTGGAATAAGAATTGCCATCATTTATAGCTCTTTCAATATGCCCTAATATTATTAGGGATGATATAGTGTTATTTGTCTTGCTTAATGAGTCGGAATTTCCTTTTTCTATGCTAGATTTAATACTCGTGAGCATTTTTTCTTGATTTTCCTCAAGGATAGTTATTTTTTCCTCCAGAAGTTTAATACGCTCACTCTCTACGGTTTTTACGGATGTGTCTTTGTTAGAGCCTTCTTCTTGGTGACTAATCGTGCTATTTTCAGGTAGCTCATCAGTCTGCTTAGAATCATTTTTGCTTATTTCCGCTTGTTCATCTGTCGCTTTTATTATTGTTTCGGATACGGTATTATTTTCTATGTTTGAGTTGCCATTAGTTTCTGGCTTTATATTGTCCACATTCTCTGATGGTTTGTCGCTTTTACTATTTTCTATGTTGCTGGCTGGTATTTTTATTTTGCTTTGTAGATTATTGAAATTAGCGTTATTCTCGCTTTTGTTATTACTGTTATTAGTGCTGTTGTTGCTTAGAGCGAGTTTTTCAGATTTGTTGAACAAATATTGTGGTAGTATAGTTCCAAATAGCGGTATAAAAACAATAAGGATGATAGAAGCTATAGCAATGCGTTTGAAACGCTCTTTTAGCGATATTTTTTGTTGCGCGTTTTCTTCAGTGATGATTTCTGGCTGGTCAGTTTTTTTTCCAGCTTCATCATGTTGTGCTTTATCTTTTTTCTCAGTCATACTTTTATATTCTATCAGTTAATAATTTATAATTTGTTGTATGATTCATCAATACTGTCAAGCAATGATTTAAGAGTCGCTTGTTTAGAAATATTTACCGTTTTCCATTTATATCGCTCAATGATACCAGCTATATTCTCACTTAAACAGAATGCGTCAGTTTCTCGCAGTATAGCTGATAGTTCATTTTTTTCAATAAGTGTAAGGAATATTTCCGCCGCGCGTTTTGAGAAAAAAGTCACAACGTTTATGTTGCCACGCTTTAACTGTTCTTTTGTCGTATCTGATATTTCATCAACCGCGACCGCCTCATATGTTATGATGCGTTTTACTGACATGCCTCTTACGGAAAAAATATTTTCCAGATCAGCACTGGTGTGTTCGCCTGATATATAAAGGAATTCTGAGTTTTCATCATAGCAATCCATGACGTAATCAATCATATGATCCACGTTCTCGCCGGTAGCGGTTACATTGCTAAATCCAAGTTGTTTCGCAGTGTTTGCCGTATTATCGCCTACGCATAATAGAAACATATCACGTATATCAGTAAGTAAGGACAGGGATTTCGCTCCATGTGAGCTGGTAATTAAAACAGCATTGGGATCCTTAAAAAGAAAATGCTCAACCTCCATGCGGCTGTCGTGTTTTAGTATTATTTCGGTAAGAGGCTCATGTATGATTTTATAATTTCTTCTTGTAAGCTCGTCTTTTAGTAATGATTCATCACCTTTAGGGCGGGTTATGAGGATTGTTTTATTTTTATTATTATCTAACATTCTATGTTTTTATTATTTGTTATTTACCGAGTCAATAATAACAAATGCTTGGGCGTATGGATATTCATCGCTTAGACTTAAAAATATATTGATAGTCGTGTTTTTAGTAGTCATATATTCTAGTTTTTTTAGGGTGTTACCGGTTATAGAAAGCTCTGGCTTACCATTTTTATCATTTGTGATTTCCATATCATGCCATGATAGACCGTCCCGCATACCACTGCCGATAGCCTTAAGGAAGGCTTCTTTGGCGGCGAAACGTTTGGCGTAGGTCGCCGCTTTATTTATTATGGTCGTTTTTTTATTCGCGTAATCACGTTCGGTTTTAGTGAATATTTTATTTTCAAATTTGTCACCAAAATTCTCAAGTAGTTTCTCAATTCGGCGTATATCCGTTAAGTCATTGCCAATGCCGATTATCATTGCTGTACTTATCCTTTTTACTCATTACTCGCTATGTTTATAATGTTACGCATTTTTATTATCGCTTCTTTTAGTCCAATAAATATTGCTTCACCGATTAGAAAATGACCAATGTTAAGCTCAGTTATTTCAGGAATTTTTGCTATTTTTGCTACATTTTCGTAATTAAGACCGTGACCGGCATGAACAGCAAGCCCAATTTTTTTGGCGTAAGTGGCGGATTTTTCAATATTGGCTAGATTGGCGGTATGAGTTTCCGGCTGAGTCGCCTTATTATTATATGATTTAGCATAGGTTCCAGTGTGGATTTCCACTACTTCCGCTCCGCTATCCTTTGCCGCTTCAATCTGGTTTATATCTGGGTCAACAAAAAGAGATACTCTGCTGCCATTATCGGTAAGTTTTTTAATATATGGGATAAGGGCCGTTCGCATTGCCGTTACATTAAGTCCGCCTTCGGTGGTAAGTTCCTGCCTTTTTTCTGGGACAAGGCAAATGGCGTGTGGTTTTATTTTTAGCGCTATATCAAGCATTTCCTCAGTAGCCGCCATTTCTAAGTTAAGGGGGAGGGGTATCTCATTTTTTAGGCGTTCAATATCATGATCAACGATATGTCTTCTATCCTCTCGTAAGTGGGCAGTTATACTATCGGCTCCAGCTTCCATCGCAAGCAGCGCGGCACGGATCGGGCATGGATGGAGCTCACCACGAGCGTTGCGAATGGTTGCTACATGATCAATATTTATGCCAAGTTTTATAGTCATTAGTTGGTATCTTGATTGGTTATAGTCTATCCGTATTGTCTTTTCTTCCTAGCCCTTCAGCAATAAAGCTCTGGACTAATGAATTAAGACTGACTCCCTCCAACTCTGCCCTATCTGAAAGATTCTTGTGCAGGTATTTAGGAAGACGTATCAGTGTTTTTCCACTGTAGGATATTTTCTGATTAGGTTTAGGCGCTTTTCTGCCAAGTTTTTTGCAGGTAGTAAGCCAGCTTTTAACCGCGTCTTTCCCGTTAGCTATGGCTTCTTCCACAGTGTCGCCGTCTGAGATACAGCCCGGAAGGTCTGGGAATTCTATGCTAAATCCTCCCCCATCTTCCGCAGAAAGTGGTTTTACGGAGAATCTGTATTCTATATTATCATCTCTCATGTTACTCTCCAACTTGCTCTATAAGCTCCAGTAATTTCCTTATATAGAATGGTTTTATTGGTCTTTTATTTGGGATAGTCAATATCTCAGATAGTTTTTTATGATAAAAGTTTTTATGACTTCCTTTACCTTCATTCCAGCTGAAACCATAATTATGGGCTATTTTCTCAACATCATCAATTTTCCAGTCACCATGCGGGTTGTTTTTCATTTTTTCATGTAATTTTTGAATCTTACTCATCAAATAACAATCTTTTTATATAGCCAGTAAATAGTAATTGATACCGTATATAGTATCATATACATCTTAGGCAATCCAGCTTATATTATGCTTATTTTCGTGATTCCAGCACCATATCATCACGATGGATAAGGACATCTTTACGTCTGAATCCAAGTATTTTTTCTATTTCCGAGCTTTTTTTACCGATTATTTTCGTAGTATCCTCTGAGTTATAGGCGATAAGACCGCAGCCGAGTTTTTTGTTGTTTTTATTATAAATCATTATGGTATCGCCACGGTCAAAATTGCCGGAAATTTTAGCAACACCCGCTGGAAGTAGGCTTTTACCAGATTTAACGGCTTTTTCCGCTCCATCGTCAATTATGATTTTTCCAGCAGGGTGGAGAGAGCCAGCTATCCAGTGTTTGCGAGCGGAAAGCGGCGTTTCTTTGGCGATAAATATAGTATGAAGACCGCCATCTATGAGTTTTTTTATCGGATTACTTACAGTACCACTAGATATTATAGTGTGGCATCCAGCGTTTGTTGCTATTTTAGCGGCCTCTATTTTGGTTATCATCCCACCGGTTCCGGTTTGGCTACCGGATCCCCCTGCCATTGCCTCAATTTCCGGCGTTATATCGATTATTTTATCTATCAGTTTCGCCTTAGAGTTAGTGCGTGGATTAGAGTTGTATAAACCGTCAACATCTGAAAGTAGTATAAGCAAGTCCGCGCTTGCCATTTGGGTTACTCTGGCGGCAAGCCGGTCGTTATCGCCGAAGCGTAGTTCAGCGGTGGCCACTGTATCATTTTCATTGATTATTGGAATTACCTGCTGGTTTTTAATCATAGTATCAATCGCGCCACGGGCATTGAGGTAACGGCGGCGGTTGATGCTGTCATCGGCGGTAAATAAAATTTGTGCTGGATAAAGTGGGAAGGACAGAGTTTTTGTGCCTTCGTCTTTGAGGACGCTTTGCCATTTCTCCATAAGTAGTATATTGCCGCAGGCCGCCGCCGCTTGCTTTTCCTCAAGCGTAAGCTTCTTCATGCCATAGCCCATAATTTGTCTGCCAAGAGCGACCGCTCCTGAGGATACTATTATTATTTCTTTTTTCTGTTTTTTTAGTTCGGATATATCGGCGGCGATGGTTTTTAGGTGTTTTTTATAAAAACGCCCATCACCACCGCTTATTAGTGATGAGCCTATTTTTATAACGATACGTTTTGCGGATCTGAGCATATATTCCATATTCAATTGCTTAAGATGCTGAATAATAGCATGGTTTGGCTTATATTCAAATTATTCTATTTTTTATTATTGATTATTTCATAAATTATGGCAGTATTTGCTAAGGTAAATTAATATATATTTAAGGAAGGGTATATTATGGCGTCCGTTATAACATCGGATAATGATCAAGATGGTTACTTGGGTAGGTTAAAGCGAGATAAAATTAATGCGGCAATCGCTATAGAGGCAGCGAAACAACATGCGGTGAATGAAGAGCAGGAAAAAATAGAGTTTATTAAAAAAATTCTAGCGAAAAAGATTCAAGGAATTTCTGCTGATAGTGCTGTGGTTGTTGATTATGAAGAGAAAAATAGTGGAGTTGTCTTCGGTATAAAAGTATCAAATATTTCTGATAGTGATAAAAGGGGAGCTATTGCTGGAGGAATATCAGTAATATTTCCTACAAAGGATACGCAGGTTAGAACTGCTAATGCAGATAAGGGAGGTGGGTTGAATATAGAAGTATCGGCATCTAATATAGCAGCTATAAGATCTGCTATTAATAGAAACGCTAAGGGTACGGTAGAAGAAGTACAAAAAGAAATTTCTAGCTCTGTCCAAATACGATAATACTAAGAATTTTAAGGCTGTTTAGCCCTGTTTTCCTCAATTATCCGCATCATCTCACGCAGGAGCGGTTTTATGCCGTTGCCGGTTACCGCTGAGATTTGCCATACCTTCTTTTTGCTGGTTTTTTCAAGGGCGGCTGATTTAGTTTTTATTTCATCGTCACTCAGCGCGTCACATTTATTAAGGGCGATAATTTCCTCTTTAGCGTATAGTTCCTCACTATATTCTTTAAGCTCATGGCGAATTGTCTTATAGACCTCCACTACATCTTCCTGAGTGCCATCTATCAGGTGAAGTAATATGCCAGCTCTTTCAACATGACCTAAAAATTTAAGTCCTAGCCCGACACCATCGCTCGCGCCTTCTATAAGACCTGGTATATCAGCAAGGACAAATTCTTTTTGATCAACATACACTACCCCTAATTGCGGTATAAGAGTGGTGAAAGGGTAATCTGCTATTTTCGGTCTGGCACGGGATACGGCAGATAAAAATGTTGATTTTCCTGCATTGGGAAGTCCAAGAAGTCCAGCATCCGACATTAGTTTAAGACGCAGCCACAGCCACATTTCTTGTCCCGCTCCGCCTTCGGTAAATTGACGTGGGGCTTGGTTGGTAGATGACTTGAAAGATTGGTTGCCTCTGCCGCCTTTGCCACCGACAGCGAGCGTTATTTTCTGTCCAACATAGGTTAAGTCGGCGATTACGGTCTCTTTGTCATCAGCGATAATCTGAGTTCCTACCGGAAGTTTTATGATAAGATTATCGGCAGAAGCACCAGTTCGGTTCGCTCCCATACCGTGATTACCTTTTTTTGCTTTGAAATGCTGTTGGTAGCGGAAATCTATAAGTGTATTAAGCCCTTCTATACACTCAGCTATTATGTCGCCACCTTTGCCGCCATTGCCACCATCAGGACCACCGTCAGGAATGAATTTCTCACGACGGAAACTTACGCAGCCACTACCACCATCGCCACTGCGTATGTATATTTTTGCTTCATCAAGAAATTTCATTTGTTAATATGTCCGTAAGTTCTAATCAAAACCACCGCCAAGACCAATATCTTTGAAACTATGTGGTTGTTTTGATGACGCGTAAGAGAAACGGCAATAGGTAAAACCTTCATTCCAAGCTTGTTTATATTGGTCATTTCCAGCCAGTTCTGGACGTTTTTTGAAGCCAAACATCATTTTATCAGCCCAGCCACCTTCAGCGGAAATACCGCTATCACAACCATCTTCCCAGCCAAGTTGATACTCGGGAGGACCATCTGGCGCAACAAAATTTAGCCAGAATGGTTTGCAGCCACTTACGGCTAATACGGGCAATATTATTAACAATTTGTTTTTTAGCATTATTTTTCTCCTCTGTCTGATTGTAGCATAAAATTTGATTTTATAAAAATTAATTTGATGAAAGTTTTATTGAATCTTTATTAATGGGGTTGTATAGAGCCTGCATGTCAGAAAATTTAGATAATATTCCTCATGTTACTCGCCGTACTTTCGCGATAATATCGCATCCGGACGCTGGTAAAACGACACTTACCGAAAAACTGTTGCTTTTTGGTGGAGCTATTCATCTTGCTGGGGCAGTAAAAGCTAAAAAAGGCACGCAGTCAGCGCGTAGTGACTGGATGGCGATAGAAAAGCAGCGTGGTATCTCGGTTACCGCCTCAGTTATGACTTTTGAGTATGACGGTAAGACTATCAATTTGCTTGATACACCGGGGCATAAAGATTTTTCTGAGGATACTTACCGCACGCTTACCGCCGTTGATTCAGCGGTTATGGTTTTAGATGGCGCAAAAGGTATTGAAGAACAAACACTTAAATTATTTGAGGTATGTCGTCTGCGTGATACGCCGGTTATCAGTTTCATTAATAAAATGGATAGGGAAGCGAAGGAACCGTTCGCTCTACTTGATGAGATAGAGAAAACCCTCGCTCTTGATATCTGTCCGATAACTTGGCCGATTGGAATGGGAGAGAGGTTTCGTGGTTGTTTTAATATCATGACCGATCAGCTTTATTTGTTTGATGGTGGAAATAATTCTGGAGTTTTTGAGTCTGTCCAGTTTAACGGCGCGGATGATCCAAAATTGGATGAATATATTCCAGCCGAAGAATTAACGATTTTTCGTGAAGAAGTGGCGATGGTAAGGGAGATATATCCGAATTTTGACAGGGAAGCGTATCTTGAGGGAAACTTGACACCGGTATTTTTCGGTAGCGCGATTAATAATTTTGGGGTTAGGGAGTTGCTAGAAGCGTTATGTGAATTCGCACCAAGTCCACGTATTCAGGCGGCAGAGCCACGTGCTATAGAGCCATCTGAGGAGAAATTTAGTGGTTTTGTGTTCAAAATACAGGCTAATATGGACAAAAACCACCGTGACCGTATAGCTTTTGTTAGGATTTGTTCCGGTAAATACCAGCGCGGTATGAAGGTTCTGCACACACGTAGCGGTAAGGTGCTTACTTTGAATAATCCGGTATTATTTTTGGCAAGAGATAGGGAATTAGCGCAGGAAGCGTATGCTGGTGATATTTTAGGAATTCCCAATCACGGTAATTTGCATATAGGAGATTCTCTTACCGAAGGAGAGAACGTAACTTTTAGCGGCATTCCAAGTTTCGCGCCGGAATTATTCCAGAGAATTAGGCTTGATGATCCACTGAAATCCAAACAGCTTAAAGCCGCTCTTGAGCAATTGGCACAGGAAGGAGCGTCACAGATTTTTAAGCCGCTGGATGGATCGCCGTGGATTATCGGGGTGGTTGGGCAATTGCAGTTTGATGTGATAGCCTCAAGGTTACTTAGTGAGTATGGGGTGAGGGGTAGTTTTGAGGCGGTCGCTTATAGTAACGCTCGTTGGATAAAAGCAAAAAACCCTGAAAAATCAGAGGACAAGATAAGGCAATTCGCTGAGCGAAACAAATATAATACTGCTGAGGATGCCTCCGGTGCTCTTGCCTACCTAGCGCCTAACACATGGCATCTGGAACGTATAGCGCAAGATTTTCCTGATATTGAGTTTTTGAAGACTCGGGAATATAGATAATTTACTAATACAATTTAATTATATACTGTTGAAATTCCATTTTTATAGTTAATTTATAGTAATTAATAAATTCCTGCTTGTTGTTCTAGGGTTTTTATTTAATAAGTAATTTCAATTGGTTATATCTATAGTTTGCTTGCGTAACGGAATTGTAACTTGAAAAACTTTATCTTTGCTGATAGTGTGAATAATATAACTAATTGAATTAATTATTTTTTACGAATAATCATGGGTTATCTAAAAGCAGAAAATAGTAGCAGTAGTAAAAAAGAAAATGAGCAAGGAAAAGTAGGTAGGTTTCTTAACGTTGCTGCTTATCCGCTTTCCATAGGCGCTGGATATTATGTAACTGATAAACAGATATATAATAGCTCACGTGAACAGCTTAGTAGGAGAGGGGCTTTCAAGGAAGATTGTGAGAAAATGAAGGAAGCGGGAAAGCAGGTCTTAGGGGAAGCTGAGAACTTATCGGGAGAACAGGTAAGAGAGAAATTTAAGAGTATAGCCAATACTTTTGAGGAATCGGTAGATAAAACATTCAATAAGATGGGGTATAAGAATATGTTCCATCATTTTGATCATCTTCCCGCTCACGATCGCAACAGCGCTATAGTAAATGGTTTATTCGCTTTTGGAGTATCAATTGGGGCTCTACTTTCTGTCGCCAATAGCCGTATCTTACTTAAAGGAGATGACGAAAACAAAGCTGGTGGTGTTAGTAAGTAGCGTACAATCAATTCTCATAATTATGCCTATATTAAGCATTAAGAGCCTGTTCTATCAGCGATTTTTGTTGCTGCTCATGGACTTTCAGATAGCCAACAGCGGGTGATGCTGCTTCTGGGCGACCAGCGTACTTAACCCTGATATTTCTTTTTATACCTTCAAGCACATCATCAATGCGTGGTGAGACAAAGAACCACGCACCCATGTTTTTAGGTTCTTCCTGACACCAAATTATTTCAGCGTTTTTATAGCGTTTTAGCTCAGTAGCTAACTCATTTGACGGAAATGGATAATATTGTTCCATGCGGATTATAGCAACATTATCAATTTTCTTTTGTTCACGTTTTTCAAACAAATCATAATATACTTTACCAGAAGTTATCACGACTCGTTTTATTTTATCGTCTTTTACTAGCTTCGTGCTGTCTGGGATTATTCTTTTGAAGTGATTATCTTCGGTAAAATCTTTAAGATCAGAGATAGCGAGCTTGTGCCGTAATAGTGATTTCGGACTCATCACTATTAGTGGTTTACGGAAATTACGCTTTAGTTGGCGGCGTAGAGCATGAAAATAATTAGCGGGCGTAGTACAATTTACCACCTGCATATTATCCTCAGCACAGAGCTGTAAGTATCTTTCTAGTCTCGCCGAACTATGTTCTGGACCTTGTCCTTCATAACCATGCGGAAGAAGCATTACTAACCCTGACATACGCAGCCATTTCGCTTCACTTGAGGAAATGAATTGGTCAATAATAACTTGCGCTCCGTTGGCGAAATCACCAAATTGTGCTTCCCATAGAGTTAAGTAATTAGGCAGACCAAGACTATAGCCATACTCAAAGCCAAGTATGGCAAGTTCTGACAGTGAGCTGTCAATAACCTCATAACATTTTTGTTTTTCGTCTATATTGTTAAGCGGTACGTAGCGTTCCTCTGTTTCTTGATCTACCAGAACTGAGTGACGGTGGGAGAAAGTACCACGACCGCAATCCTGACCGGATAGGCGAACACCATGACCATCAAGTAATAATGAGCCGAAAGCAAGAGCTTCACCGGTAGCCCAATCGAGACCAGTTTCATTTTCAAACATAGCCCTTTTGGTCTTTAATTGACGAATTATTTTAGGATGTGCTTTAATAACATCTGGATCTTTTGAGATCGCAAAACCGATTTTTTTAAGCGTCTCAATATTTACTCCGGTATCTCCTTCTGGGTGTTCACCTTTAGGTTTTTCCAGACCGCTCCACTGACCTTCTAGCCAGTCAGCTTTGTTAGGTTTGAAATCTTTGGCGGCATCATATTCAGACTCAAAAAACGCCTTGAACTGCTCAAATTTCTCTTCCACCTTTTCTTCAGTAAGTATTTTCTCTTCTACTAGCTTATCTGAATATATCTTCGCTGGAAGTGGCTTTTTAGCTATTTCCTTATACATTATCGGCTGGGTAAATGACGGCTCATCTGACTCATTATGCCCATATTTACGGTAACAGAAAATATCAACCACCGCGTCACGCTTAAAGGTCTGGCGGAACTCAGCTGCCATCGCGCAGACATAGGCAACTGCTTCTGGATCATCACCATTTACGTGGAAAATAGGTGCTTGCACTGCCTTTGCTACGTCGGTTGGGTAGGGTGTAAAACGAGAATATTTAGGGCTGGTGGTAAAGCCGATTTGATTATTTACGATAACATGGACAGTACCGCCCGTACGATAGCCTCTAAGCTCAGAAAGAGCGAGAACTTCTGGTACTGAACCTTGACCAGAGAAGGCAGCGTCACCATGCAGCATGATACCCATTACGCTACCTTTATCTTCAGTGTCGCCATAAATATCTTGTTTTGCCCTTACTTTGCCAACCACTACTGGATTTACCGCCTCAAGATGCGATGGATTAGCAAGTAGGGATAGGTGGATTTTGCCATAAGGTGTTTGCCTATCTGATGACGTTCCCAGATGATATTTAACGTCACCGGAGGAAGTTACCCATTCTGGAAAATCCATATTACCCTGAAATATTGATATAAGCTCGGCGTAAGGTTTTTTCATGGTGGTGGTAAGAACATTCATTCGCCCGCGATGTGGCATTCCAATAACTATTTCTTTTACGCCACCTTTTGCCGCCGTGTTTATTATAGACTCAAGACCAGGGAGTAAAGCATCACCACCTTGTGCTGAAAAACGTTTAGTTCCGGTATATTTAATCTGGACAAAACGCTCAAAAGCCTCCACCTCAACCAGTGTGTTCCAGATCGCTTTTTTCTCTTCTTCGGAGAAGCCAAAATTTCCGTGATCTTGCTCAAAGCGTTTTTGTACCCATGCTTTTTGCTCAGGATGTTGAATATGCATGAACTCAACACCGATATTACGGCAGTAGGTTTTACGCAGTATAGCCACAATCTCACGTAGTTTAGCCCTTTGGATGCCCAGAGAACCGTCAAGGAATATTTCCTTATCCATATCCTCTTCGGTAAAGCCGTAGCTGCTCGGATCAAGCTCTGAGTGGATGTTGTTTTTTTCAATTCCTAGAGGATCAAGATTAGCGAGAAGATGACCACGTACACGGTAAGCACGCACCATCATTATAGCTCGTATGGAATCATGGGCGAAATGCTCGGTTTCTACAGTATTTAATGATGGTTTTCCTTTGCCGGATGTTTCTTTTTTATTGTTTTCGGCTTCTTCCCTAATTCCAATTACTTGACTTTTTACCCGTGCCCAGCTCGCGGTTTTTTGCGCCTGTGGTATCGCTCCGTTTGTGGTGTTGCGGAAAAAATCCCGCCAGCTAGCGTCCACATTATTCGGATCAGTTAAGTAACGCTCGTAAAGCTCTTCAATAAATACACTATTTACCGCGAAAAGGGGAGTGGTGGCGCTAAGATCGTTGGTCATATTACTTCCTGCAATAATGGGGGATAATTACCAGCTACTTCTAACATATTTTATAGTTATGACAATCGGTTTATCCATCATTATATATGGTGTTTATTACTATCTAGTTATTGCGGTTGTGTTTTTACCTATTGCCATTTCCAGCTCTTTGCCTAGATCTCGTAGTTTAGTATATGTTTCCTTAAGCTTGTCAGCAATTTCTATCCCGTTATTTTTGGTGTTTTCATTAATCTTACCGTCTGCAAAGCCTTTCTCTATTTCATCTCTGAATAAGCGCACAACTTTAAGTACGTCATGCTTTTCGCCGTCTTCAAAAAAATCAGACCATGTTGTGGAGTGAGACATATTCTTTGTGCTATCAATTGCTTCTATAAGATTTTCATATCCTTCTTTGCTTTCTTCCATTTCTGCTATATCTACCGCTCCATTTATTCCACCTATCGCGGTAATAAACACATGTTGGTAAGCCATGCTTTGAGAGAAAATAGTACTGTTTTCTGTAGTATATTCACCTATATGGTTTGCTTTGCTACTACTAATAGCCATCTTCATATCAGCCATTATCTCCGCAGCAGAACGTGGTGTTCTCTCTCTCTCTCTCTCTCTCTTTGTGAAGTTATTCATATGGAGCTTATTTTATTGTTCTACAATTTATGCTGGTCTAAAATTTTACTGCTTTGGTCAATCATTATTTCATCTATAAAAGCGTTGATAGAACGTTTTCCAGAAAGCATTGCCGCCTGTGCGAGTTTGGCGTGGGTTTGTGGGCTGGTACGATAGGTTATGCGCCCATTGAATGGTTTTTTGGGTTCTATTCCACGTTCTTCACAAAATTCTAGATAGCTGTCCACCGCTTTTTTCATGTGCTTCTTTAATTCAGCAACGCTTTTGCCACCAAAATTTACACCATGCGGTTCAATACCTATGACATTCCCGTAGAATTCTTCATCTCCTTCGTCATATCCAATAAGTGCGGAAAACTCTTTGTAACGGATTAAATTCTCACTCATGGTTCATACCCTAAAATTGTTAAATATGTTCTCACCGCATCAATGGTATATTTTTTTGCTTCCTTTTGCGGGTGTGGGCGATGAAAAATTCTAGGCTGTCCATCTAGTAACACATTTATGATTGAGCCACCTTTATTAATAATCTCGCCACCCAGCGCAATGAATAATTTCTCCACGTCAGTCCATGCAATGTTTGCCCGAGTAGGTCGTTCAAATATAGCTTCTAGAGTTCTACGTTGCTTATTGTTAAGATTCATATTAGCATAATCAAATTATGATGTCAAATAGTGACGTCATTCTTCAACTTCTAAAAACTAAGCAGCTTTTTTCTTAAGCAACTCCGCCATAGTGCGTCCTAGATTAGCTGGCGAGTCAGAAACCGTGATTCCCGCTGACTTCATCGCCTCTATCTTATCTTCAGCGCCACCTTTGCCGCCGGAAACTATAGCGCCAGCATGTCCCATCCGTCTTCCTGGAGGAGCGGTACGACCAGCGATAAAACCAACTACCGGTTTTTTGATTTTGCTTTGTTTTAAGAAATCAGCGGCTTGCTCCTCAGCATCGCCACCGATCTCGCCAATCATTACTATCGCTTGTGTTTCATCATCGTGCAAGAACATATCCAGAACATCCACAAAATTGGTGCCATTTACCGGATCGCCGCCGATACCAACACAGCTTGACTGTCCTAGCCCTTCAGCGGTTGTCTGCGCTACCGCCTCATAGGTAAGAGTTCCGGAGCGTGATACGATACCAATTTTACCTTTTTTATGGATATGCCCAGGCATGATGCCGATTTTACATTCGCCGGGAGTTATCACACCAGGGCAATTAGGACCTACTAAACGGGTGTTAGTGCCACAAAGCGCGCGTTTTACTTTTACCATGTCAAGAACCGGTATGCCTTCGGTTATGCAGATAACCAGCTCTAGTTTAGCGTCAATCGCTTCTAATATTGCGTCCGCCGCGAATTTTGGTGGAACATAGATAACTGAGGCGTTAGCACCGGTTTTATGAGTAGCTTCCTCCACAGTGTTAAATACCGGAAGGTCAATATGGATAGTTCCGCCCTTACCTGGTGTAACACCACCGACCATTTTCGTTCCATACGCTACTGCTTGCTCAGAATGGTATGTTCCCTCACGTCCGGTAAAGCCCTGACATATGACTTTTGTATTTTTATTTACGAGTATAGACATTTCGTTCTCCTTATTTTTCTTTCAGAGGCTAGGCCGCTTTTCTTCTTACGGCGGCTACAATCTTCTCCGCAGCGTCTGCCAGATTATCGGCGGGGGTAATTGAAAGACCGCTAGAGGCGAGCATTTTTTTGCCAAGCTCCACGTTGGTTCCTTCTAGGCGTACAACAAGCGGAACATGTAGATTTACCTCACGAGCGGCAGCTATTATGCCCTCGGCGATAATATCGCAACGCATTATTCCACCAAATATATTTACTAATATTCCTTCAACATTAGGATCAGACAGGATGAGCTTAAAAGCCTCTCCTACTTTTTCCTTATTCGCTCCACCACCTACGTCAAGGAAGTTAGCTGGAGTGCCGCCATGCAGTTTTATTATATCCATTGTCGCCATAGCAAGCCCAGCTCCATTTACCATGCAGCCGATATTTCCATCCATCTTAACATAAGATAGACCAAATTTAGCGGCTTTTTGCTCTAAAGGATCTTCCTCATCAGGATCACGAAGCTCATGGATGTCGTGATGACGGAATAGGGCGTTCTCATCAAAGTTAAACTTAGCGTCTAGCGCTAACAAGTCACCATTTTTAGCGATTACCATAGGGTTTATCTCAACTTGTGAGGCATCAGTATCAATAAAAGCTTTATAGAGTGAATTGATGAAACGCTCAAATTTGGCAAGCAATTCATTAGGAATATTAAGACCAAACGCTATTTTTCGTGAATGAAAAGGTTGAATGCCAGATGCGGGGTCAATAGCTAATTTTATTATTTTGTCTGGGCTGTCATGCGCCACTTCCTCAATTTCCATTCCACCTTCGGTAGAGGCGATAAAAGTTACCCATGAGCTAGCGCGATCTACCACAAGACTTAGATATAGCTCTTTTTCTATTTCCGTGCCTTCTTCTATATAGACACGTTTTACTACTCTTCCTTCCGCGCCGGTTTGTGGAGTAACCAATGTCATACCGATCATTTCTTGAGAAATGCTTTCAACCTCATCCAGAGTTCTCGCTAGTTTGACACCACCGCCTTTTCCTCTGCCTCCGGCATGGATTTGCGCCTTTACAACCCATAATTTTCCGTCAAGACTTTGAGCGGCGTTTACGGCTTCCGCGGGGGTATAAGCGATCTGCCCATTTGGTACAGGTACATTATATTTAGCAAGAACTTGCTTTGCCTGATATTCATGTATATTCATAATATTCCCCCTTTTTAGGTGTTATTTTTATAGTTTTATTCCCTCACATAAACCTTTTACGGCGCTTACGGATTTATCAAACATTTCTTTTTCTTTTTCATTTAGGTTGATTTCTACTATTTTTTCAATTCCGCCAGCTCCTATTACTGCTGGAACACCTACATATAGATTGTTTATTCCGTATTCTCCTGAGAGGTGAGCGGCGCATGGTATTATCCGTTTTTTGTCATATAGATATGCCTCAGCCATGCGTATGGCCGAAGCGGCGGGAGCGTAAAAAGCAGAACCAGTTTTAAGCAGCCCGACTATCTCCGCGCCACCATCACGGGTGCGTTGTACTATTTGATCTAGTTTGTCTTGGCTTATCCAGCCCATTTTTACAAATTCAGGAAGAGGTATTCCAGATATTGTTGTATAATCAACGACCGGTACCATAGTGTCACCATGTCCGCCAAGTACGAAAGCATTTATGTCGGATATAGACACATTAAGTGCTTCAGCAAGGAAATATGAGAAGCGTGAAGAGTCAAGAACGCCGGCCATACCAACAACCTTATTCGCCGGAAGACCTGATATTTGCTGCATTACCCAAACCATCGCGTCAAGAGGGTTGGTGATAACTATAACAAAAGCATCGGGTGAGTATTTTTTGATATTCTCAGCGACGGTTTTTATTATATCTGTATTTATGCTAACTAGATCATCACGACTCATACCAGGTTTACGAGGAACACCGGCGGTTACGATTATCACGTCGGAATTCGCTATATCCTCATAACTGTTACTACCTTTAATATTAACGTCATGGCCGTCAACAGCGGAGCTTTGAGAAATATCAAGAGCTTTTCCCTGTGGCATTCCCTCCGCTATATCAAAAAGAACAACATCTCCTATATTTTTAAGTTCACATAAATGAGCAAGAGTTCCACCGATCATTCCAGAACCAATGAGAGAAATTTTTTTACGAGCGGTCATAATAAATATCCTTTTTAAGCTGCTAATTTGTTAAATTATATAAGTATTTTTACCAGAAAAGACTTAAATCTAGGTTAATTGATTTAATATTTCTGTATCTTTGTAGGAATTAATAGTCGTTTAGAGTAATAATTGCTCTAAATGATTATCAAAATCAAAGCTGAAAGCTTTGGGTTTTCGCCGTGAAGCGAGCGCAATAGTTATTTAACTATATGGTAGCCATATAGATTCATAGCTAGTCTGTGTCAATATTGGATTTTTTTACTAATTGTTCAGTTAGGTAATCAATCCCTTTATTCGCCATTACGGAATTGAATTCTGAGCGTTGGGTAGCTATCATGCTGACGTTTTCTATTATTATATCAAATATAAGAAACTTTTTTCCTTCATTCCTTACCTTATAGTCAACTATTATTGGCTCGTCTGAGTTGTCATCAGCTTTTATTTCCATATTAATGGTAAATTCATTATCACCATTATCGTGGGAACCGCTAATTTTGAAGCTTCCGCTGCTGTAATCAACAAATTTTGACGCGTAATTTTTAATAACAAATTTCTCATAAGCTTGCATGTAAGATTCTTTTTTATCTTTTTCTAGCTGTCTCCAGAAGCGTCCTATAACAAAACGACCTATCCATTTTATGTCAACGTTTTTTCTAAAAAGCTCTTCTATATGTTTTTCCTTGTCTTTCTTATCAAGATTTTTATCTGACAATATGTCAATCGCCTGATTTCCAACTGACTCAACATATTTGCTGGCGCTGTCCTTGTCTGCTGAATAAGCAGAGGAAAATGGTACTACGCTCATTAGCAATACAACGCTTACCAAGCGTACAAATTGGCTTATAGCTACATTTATCATTTTATTACGTTTTGAAATTAACGACATTATGTTTTTATACTTAGTTATTCTACGGATTATAGTTTTCGGTTACTTTTTTTATTGACTCATTGCGAAGTCTTATAGCTTTTCTTACCTGACCTTTTCTGTGTTGTATATAAGCGCTTCTTAGAGTGATGTAAGGATCAAGAGAAGTAGCGTATATATCATCAAGCAATCTAAGATTTTTATAGCGTTTATCAACCGTTTTTACAGAGGCAATACTGTAGAAAAAAGCGTTATTAGTATAACTGACCGGATCCATGAATACATCGCCGACCCAACCTATACCATCACGAGCGTTAGATGGTCCAAGAATAGGAAGAACTATATAAACTCCAGTATCGGCTCCGTATACAGCTAGAGTATCACCAAAACCAGTGGTTCTATTCTTAAGACCAAGATCGCTTGCTACGTCAAACAGTCCACCTATACCGAAGGTGGAATTTAGCATGAAGCGCCAAAGGGTGGTGAAGCTATTATAAGCGTCTGCTTGAATCACAGAATTAACAAAAGTTATTGGTTCCTCAATGTTGTTAACAAAGTTTGATACCATTATTTTGCCGCGTTCAGGCATTACCTCATCATAGCCTTGTGCTATTGGTCTTAGCAAGTAACGATCAATTGTACGGTTGAATTCAAATATATCACGATTAAAATCTTCATAAGGATCTGGAGTTTCCTGAGCTATATGGTATCTATCATGTTGACCATATTTTTCTACGGCATTACCAGCGCAGGCAGATAGGGCAAGACATGAAGTAAGCGCTACGGCTAGCAATGATGACTTGAAATTCACAATATTATCCTTTAGAAAAATCACGGTTGTTTTTCCTTGTGTTAAAAATTATATTTACAACGTAAGCTTATGGTGTAAGTGTTAAGCAATCGTGAAGTATTTTAGAAAAAACGTTCCAATAATTTAATGTTATTAATTTAATTGGCAACGTTGTTTTATGGTTAAATATAAATAAGTATTTTATGTTGTTTTTTTATCACAGTATTATTTAATCTAGGTTTTTTCGTGACAGATTCATCCACTACATTTTTAGAGAGTATATTTACTGGCAAGTCGCCGGAGGTTTCTTTTGAGTTTTTTCCGCCTAAAACCCTAGAGATGGAGGGCAGGTTATGGGATACGATAATACGTCTTGAGAAATTAAAACCATCTTTTGTCTCTGTGACTTATGGAGCTGGAGGAAGTACCCGTGAGCGTACCCATTACACGGTAAAGCGGATAGTGGATGAAACCTCATTAAGACCAGCCGCTCACCTTACATGTGTGGACGCTAGCAAGCAGGAGGTAGATGAGGTGGCGCGTTCTTACTGGAAGGCAGGGGTTCGCCACATAGTAGCGCTACGTGGTGATCCACCAAATGGTGCTGAGAATTATGTTCCACACAAAGATGGTTATCGTTACTCTTGTGAGTTGGTAGCTGGTCTTAAAAAAATTGCTGATTTTGAGATTACGGTAGCGGCTTTCCCAGAAAAACACCCTGATTCAGAAAGCTTTTCCGCTGATATAGATTATCTTAAAAAGAAAATTGACGCTGGCGCTACCAGAGCTATAACCCAGTATTTTTTTGATGTTGAACATTATTTCCGGTTTATTGATAAGGTTCGTTCCGCTGGTGTTACGATACCTATAGTTCCTGGTATTTTACCAGTTGGTAATTTCGCTCAGGTGAAAAAATTTAGCGCTATGTGTGGAGCGAGTGTTCCAACATGGCTTGCTGAGCTATTTAGTGGGTTGGATGATGATATAGTTACACGTAACGCGGTAGCCATAGCGGTCGCTCGTGAACAATGCCGAAGATTGATGGAATTTGGTTGTGATAAATTACATTTCTATACGCTTAACCGAGCGGATCTGACGGTGGCGGTATGTCGTATGTTAGGGCATAATTAAAAAAGTGTGATGCTTTTTAGAAAGAATTGAGGAAAGCTTTTATAGCTTTTTTCTTTCTATGGAGTTTCAACCCACGGTGGATATTTATTCTTTCCTTGAGGTGAGAGAAGAAGCCTTCTAGATGGTTGGTTGTTGGCGGAATATTCTGTTCTGGAAATTCCTTGTATGTAAATAGCCTGTGCAGATTTTCTTGCACGGAATTATATGCAGAACGCGTCCTTCCGTGCGTAAATCTTCCACCCTTTTTGGCATTCAGGAATCCTTTGTGCTGCTCTGCCAGAGCGTAAAATTGAGCCACAAAATCTTCTGGTTCGGTATTGCATAATTTTTCCATCAACTCCTTCAAATCCTTTGCAGGACGGAGCTTTGGATTATTTCCAGTATATCGCCTTACAATCGCTTTTTGATGGAAAATACACATTTGAATTGGTACTCCACCAAGTGTTTTTCTGATGTTTTCATAAAACCCTTTGCGCCCATCAATGGTCACTGATTTGAAGCAATATCCTGCCTGCACAAGCTCATGCAAAGCTTCACGCAAATGCTTCACTGATTCGGTTTTGATCTCTTGGTAATAAATGATTCTGCTGCCATCATGCGCACAGAAATAGCCATATTCTCTGCCGAAGAAAGACGCATCCATGAGCAGGTTAATCGCTTCTTTTGAGGCAGGAAAAATTAATCCTTCTGCCCACTCAAGAGCATCAAATTCCTTGGTGAGCTTGGGGATGGAAATATCAAGAATGCTAGCAATTTCTGCTAGTGTTCGGCGTTTGTGCAGCCAGTCTAAATAGTAACGCTTATAGTCGGTTTTTTTGCCGCGCTTATCAACCCATTGATGTAAGCACAAGTTGCAACGATACCGTTTACGACCACGCAATTTGCCATTGCTTTTTATGCTGCTCAAACCGCATTTTACACAGCGTTTTTAGACACTTTTATAATCCTTTTTTAAAAATACAGTATATCGCATTGTTTTATAAAGCAATTATGCAGATTCTAGCATCACACTTTTTTAATTATGCCTATGTTAGGTATCAGATAAGTTAGGTTGTAGGCATTAGGCACTAGGTAATGTGCTATATGTATTTTATTTCCAGAATTTCATAGCTTTTACTGCCTTTAGGAGTTCTGACCTCTATACTGTCACCTTCTTCTTTACCAATCATGGCACGGGCGATTGGCGCGGTAATTGAGATGAGGTTTTTGTTTATATCAGCCTCATATTCTCCGACTATCTGATAGGTGCTTTCTTCCTCACTATCCTCATCCACTAGCTTTACGGTAGCTCCAAATTTCACTTTATCACAAGCGAGCGATTTTACATCTATAACATCAGCACGCGAAATTACCGCCTCTAGCTCTTTGATACGACCTTCAATGAAACTCTGTTTTTCTTTTGCGGCGTGATATTCAGCGTTCTCTTTTAAGTCACCATGCGCGCGTGCTTCGGATATGGCGCTTATAATAGCTGGTCTGTCTGTTGATTTAAGCTGTTTTAGCTCCGCCTCAAGCCGTGCGTAGCCTTCTATCGTTACGGGAAATTTTTCCATTTTTTTGCTCTCTGTATATTTCGCTGTATATTTTGTTTATAACTTATCGCTAAAGTATGATTGTATTGAACGAACGTCAAGTCCGCCACCTTTTTTTATAGAAGAAATAGCCTCAGCGATTGCTTTCGCTCCGGCAAGAGTTGTATAGTACGGTACTTTGCCAAGTAGGGCGGTGCGCCTGATACTGAAAGAATCCTTCACCGATTGCTCTCCTTCCGTAGTGTTTATTACCATAGCTATTTTGCTGTCTTTTAGCATATCAACTATGTGTGGTCTTCCTTCTCTTACTTTGTTTACGGTAGAAACATCAAGGTTTTTTGTCTTCATATATTTAGCGGTGCCATAGGTAGCCGTTACGGTAAAGCCTAGTAATATGAATTGCTCGGTGATTTTCGCTATTTCGTCCTTGTCAGAATCTTTTACCGAAATAAAGATAGTACCGCTTTCTGGAATAGTGCTTCCGGCGGAGAGTTGTGATTTAGCGAAAGCACGTGGGAAGTCACGGTCAATTCCCATTGCCTCACCGGTTGATTTCATTTCAGGGCCAAGTATAACGTCAACTCCGGCAAAACGAGCGAATGGGAACACCGCTTCTTTTACGCAGAAGTACGGTTTATGGTTTGTGGTCTGCGACCCTAGTTTTTCTTCCTCAAGCTTTAAGTCATGAGATTTAAGGCTTTCGCCAGCCATTAGGCGGGCGGCGATTTTGGCAACAGGAATTCCTGTGGATTTAGCTACAAACGGAACCGTACGGCTAGCGCGAGGATTTACCTCAATTAGGTATATTTCATTTTCTTTTATGGCAAACTGGACATTCATCAGTCCGATAACTTCTAATTCATTAGCCAAAGCTCCAGTTTGTCGTTTTATTTCCGCTATAATCTCATTATTTAGCGAGTAAGCGGGAAGGGAACATGCCGAGTCACCGGAGTGGATTCCGGCTTCCTCAATATGCTGCATTATTCCTGCTACAAATACATTACCATTTTTATCACGCAAGCAATCAACATCCAGTTCGGTTGCTCCTTGCAAGTAAGAATCCACCAATATAGGACCATCGCCAAACATTTTTACAATTTCGGCGACATATTGTTCCAGCGAGTTCCTATCGTAAATTATTTTCATCGCCCGTCCGCCAAGTACATAAGAAGGACGGACGAGCAGTGGGAAACCTACTTTATCCGCTTCATTCATTACTTCTTCTATGCTACGTCCTATGCCGCTATTTGGCTGTTTTAGTTTTAATTTTTCTACCAGTTCACGGAAGCGGTCACGATCTTCGGCGAGGTCAATAGAGTCAGGAGAAGTGCCGATTATTATATCTTTGCCGAATTCTTCTTCCAAAGCGCGTGCCAGTTTTAATGGAGTTTGCCCGCCAAATTGTACGATAACCCCTTTTATAGTACCGTTTTTCTGTTCGGTGCGGATAATCTCAAATACGTCCTCAGTGGTTAGGGGCTCAAAATACAGACGGTTAGAGGTGTCATAGTCGGTAGATACTGTCTCAGGATTACAGTTTACCATGATAGTCTCGTATCCGGCTTCTTTGAGTGAGTAGGCGGCGTGAACACAGCAATAGTCAAACTCTATTCCCTGCCCAATACGGTTAGGCCCACCACCAAGTATAATAATTTTTTCTTTATCCGTTGGCCGTGACTCACACTCCGCGCCAATTCCCTCATAGCTGGAATACATATATGGTGTATCCGAGTCAAACTCGGCGGCGCAAGTGTCAACACGCTTATAAACTGGGTGAATGTTTAGTTCTTTGCGAATGTCCGTAATATCAGAGGTTTTTAGTCCGACAAGGTGAGCGATGCGGGCATCAGAAAAACCATCCCTTTTAAGCTTAATGAGCACTGAGTCCTGAGCGCTGAGATTATTCTTAAACTCTATGTTCTGTACTCTTAACTCAGCCTCTACGATTTCTGCGATTTGTCTTATAAACCAAGGATCATACTTGGCAATCTCGCAAATTTCCTCTATGCTCACACCAAGCCTTAATGCTTGTGCCGCCACCAGCAGACGGTCAGGTGTTGGACGAGATAAGGCGGAACGGATTGCGTCAGCATCAGTAATTTCTATTTCATCAAGACCAGTAAGCCCAGTTTCCAGCGAACGTAGCGCTTTTTGTAGAGCTTCTTTGAAATTACGTCCCATCGCCATTGACTCCCCAACAGATTTCATGGCTGTAGTAAGTAATGGCTCGGCTCCAGCGAATTTCTCAAAGGTAAAGCGAGGAACTTTGACGACAACGTAATCAATAGTCGGCTCAAAAGAAGCTGGTGTTACCTTAGTTGCATCATTTTGTATTTCATCCAGCGTATAACCAACCGCTAGTTTCGCGGCTACTTTAGCTATCGGAAAGCCGGTAGCTTTAGAGGCGAGGGCTGATGAGCGAGAAACCCGTGGGTTCATCTCAATTACTACCATGCGCCCGTCTTTAGGGTTAACCGCGAACTGAACATTAGAGCCGCCAGTGTCAACGCCAATTTCCCGAAGTACGGCAAATGAAGCGTCACGCATCCTTTGATATTCTTTATCGGTAAGGGTAAGGGCGGGGGCGACGGTAATAGAATCTCCGGTATGCACGCCCATTGGGTCAACATTCTCAATAGAGCAAACTATGATACAGTTATCAGCTTTGTCCCGCACCACCTCCATCTCAAATTCTTTCCAGCCAAGCACTGATTCATCAATTAACACCTCGCCAATTGGTGAGGCATCCAGACCGCTGGTGATAATTTGCTCAAACTCCTCATGGTTATAAGCTATGCCACCACCTGCGCCACCCATAGTAAAACTAGGACGGATAATCGCCGGAAGTCCTACATGCTTCATAGCCACACGAGCCTCTTCCATAGATTTAACCACCGCGTTGCGTGGAACTTCTAGCCCGATCTTTGCCATCGCCTCATTAAATAGCTGGCGGTCTTCGGCTTTGTTTATGGAGTCTAATTTCGCGCCAATAAGTTCTACATTATGTTTTTTTAATACGCCACTTTCGGCAAGCGCCTTGGCGCAATTAAGCGCGGTTTGCCCACCCATAGTTGGAAGTAGAGCGTCTGGCTTTTCTTTTATGATTATTTTTTCTACCATTTCAGGCGTAATAGGCTCAATATAGGTAGCGTCAGCAAGGTCAGGGTCAGTCATGATGGTCGCCGGATTAGAATTTACCAGAATCACCCGATAACCTTCCGCTCGCAAGGCTTTGCAGGCTTGTGTGCCTGAATAGTCAAACTCGCAAGCCTGTCCAATCACGATAGGTCCCGCCCCGATTATTAAAATAGATTTTATGTCTGTACGTTTTGGCATTTTTATTTTTCGTTTATTGTAGTTTTTAGTAGGGGAGAAATATTTTTATTATTCACGTATTTGATAGATGTTACAAAAGTTAAAAATGGTCTGTTATTTCTCCAGAATATTTTTAACATTATCTTTTATATCCTTATACATTTCTTTAGTTAAAAGATCAGTGGCATATTTTGCTGGTTTATCATATTTCCGATACACCCATTCATTCAACTGAGCGATGCTTAAGGTTATTATTTTGTGCATAGTTATTTTATCTAGTATGAGGAAAAAGTTAAAATAGCTTACCACGTTAATAGGTAGACAGTAGCCGTATACATCTAAGGCGCAAGCTATTCTATAAGTTATTTCCCTGAATCGTTTCTCCGTATTATAGCATAAATACTCGCCTAAATTATCACAGTACTGTTCCACGCCAGTCTTTGTTTCCGATGATTTAATTCTGGATATTAATATTAGTAGAGAGGAAATAAGATAAAATTGCGCACTATAGAGATTTTTACCGTTAAATATATTAATGCATAAATTATCAATAAATAACATTTCTTGTCTTATAGAAAAGCTAATTCCAAAATGCGAATATTTGCTTTCAGTTTGCGGTTTTTCTATTATTTGTTTAATTTCAGGAGAATCAGATTTTTCTACGGTATCTATTTCTTTTGATAGCTTACGTATTTGTTCAAGATCAACTATTGTTTCCTTTGAAATCTCATCAATTTTGGATTTTATGGCTTTCTTTTGATCGGTCTTATTTATTAATGCATGTATGAGCAGTTGTTCGTAACTCTTGTTTAATTTATACGAACAGTTAAGCAGTTTGTGAAGATCAATGACAATTTTATCTGGTATGTATGTTTTTGTAAAATTGTGAGTCCATAGTCTTTGATAATATATTGGAGATTTATAATAGTTTGGTTCTCCACAATACATGCGGATCCTGCCGTTGCTTTTTTTGTTGTTCTGGAGTAAAACAGCCGGAAAAGTAAAACTTGCCATAGATGTTACCTATTATCCGTCATCATATTAATAAAATTATCAAATAAATACGCACTGTCATGTGGTCCGGGTGATGATTCAGGGTGGTATTGTACTGAGAAAATTGGTTTTCCTTCCACCCGTAATCCCTCCACGCTGCCGTCAAATAATGAAGTGTGGGTGATTTTTACCCCATCAGGCATACTATCCGCCAGTACCGCGAATCCATGATTCTGGCTGGTAATCTCCACCGCTCCGGTAATATGGTTTTTTACTGGATGATTAGCTCCACGATGCCCCTGCGTCATTTTCCTCGTTTTTCCGCCAAGAGCGGTAGCGAGTAGCTGATGCCCGAAACAGATACCAAATATCGGTGTTTCTGAGGCGATTAATTCTTGTAAGACCGAAGCGGTGTAGCCACTAGTCGCCGCTGGATCACCCGGTCCGTTGGAAAGAAATATTCCATCTGGCTTGTACGCTAGTATTTCCTTAGCGCCAGTTTGTGCTGGAACAACGGTTACTTTGCAGCCACGTGAGGTAAGACAGCGCAATATGTTATGTTTCATACCATAATCTATAGCGATTACATGATAGGAATTAGGGATTGGGGATAGAGGTTTAGGGCTTGAGGTTTGGGGAGTTAGCGCCCATTCTTCTTGTGTCCATTCATAAGGTTTTTTGGTCGTTACTGTTTTAGCTAAATCAAGACCTTCCATTTGTGGATATTGTGTTAGCTCTTTTTGCAACTCTTCTATCTGATTACTGATAACTGACCACTGACCACTGACAATCATCGCGTTTTGCGCTCCGTTCTTACGAATATGACGGGTGAGGGCACGAGTATCCACTCCGCAAATACCGGCTATGTCATTTTTTACTAGCCAATCGTTAAGATTATTCTCACTGCGGAAATTTGAGGGCTCGGTTATATTCTCGCGAATTACCAACCCGCTAGCGAAGACTTTATCAGCCTCAATATCATCATTATTGCAGCCAACATTACCGATATGAGGGAAGGTAAAAGTTATAATTTGTCCAGCGAATGAAGGATCGGTTAGAGTTTCTTGATAGCCGACCATTCCGGTATTAAAGCAAATCTCACCAATGGTTTTTTTATCAGCCCCAACCGCTGTACCACGAAATACAGTGCCGTCGGCAAGAAGTAGGCAAGCATCACGGCTAGCGGAATCACGCATTTTGGTCATTTATATGGTTAACCTTAATATTAATTTTGGTAAATCCAACCGATATTACGAGGCTAACCATAACCTGTCAAGAAGTTAGCATTGATTGTTTACTGCGAGGCTATTTATTATGTTTGCCGATGAAATCCACGATTATTGGCACGATATGCTTACGGAATTTACTGCCGTTGAAGATACCGTAGTGACCAACACCCGGTTGCAGGTGATGTTTACGCATACTCGCTGGTAGCGCTGAGCATAATTTTTGCGCGGCTTGAGTTTGTCCGACACCAGAAATATCATCAAGTTCTCCTTCTAGGGTAAGAAGAGCGGTTTTAGTGATTTTTTCCGGTTTTATTTTTTCGCCCTTATACTCAAACTCTCCCTTAGGCAGGAGTTGCTTCTGGAATACTTGCTCAATTGAGTCAAGGTAGAATTCAGCTGGTAGATCCGCTACCGACAGATATTCATCATAAAATTTCTTATGAGCCTTAGCGCTGTCACCATCACCAATTACTAGATGATTATACAGATCTTTATGGGCGGTTATATGGCGATCAAGATTCAGGGTCATAAAGCCAGTAAGCTGTAAGAATCCCGGATAGACACGGCGCATAAAGCCGCTGTAATTAGCGGGAACACGGGTTATTACATTTTGCTCAAACCAAGCCAGTGGTCTTTGAGTGGCGGACTCATTAACTTTTGTTGGGTTTGCTCTGGTATCAATAGGTCCACCAATTAGGGTCATTGAGCTTGGAGCGAAAGGATCATTTGTCTCATTCATCACTGAGGCGGCGACCAGCACTGGAACTGACGGTTGGCAAACCGCCATAAGATGGGTGTTCCTTCCGATTACTTTAATAAACTCCATTACATATGAGATATAATCTTCCAGATGAAAACTACCACAAGATGTTGGTATATGGCGAGCGTCCGTCCAATCAGTGATGTATACATCAACGAATGGTAGCATTGCCTCCACCGTACCACGCAGTAAGGTAGCGTGATGACCGGACATAGGGGCTACTAACAATAGTTTGGGTTGATTATATTTATCTGGCTTTTTGAAGTGTAATAATCTGGAAAAAGGTTTTTCCGCTATTACCTCTTCTTTTATGGCGACCTTTTTATCGTTAATTTTGGTGTATTTAATACCAAATTCAGGTTTTAGATAACGTTGAGTCATCCGACCAAGAACCTCAGAAGCGGCTGCTACATGCTTGCTGTAACCAGTATAAGATAAGGGGCTTAACGGGTGGCTATGTAATATCGCGCTCGCGTTTGCCATTATGTTAATTGGAGTGATCGCCGCGTAATGCATTTCATGCAGATTATATAAGTGGCTGTTTTCGTTAAGCATAATCATAATGATTACCTATTCTTTCCTTTTTTACTAGATGAGGATAACATGATTCTATGCTACATATAATATATATTTTTAATAAAAAAAGGATTAACTTATTATTTTTTCTAACTTTTAGAAAGTTTTTTAGCCATTCCTTGTGTTTTTCTAAAAAACTGATATTTTCTACGAAAATATAAATTATGTTTTTAATTGTACATAAAATTCAATAGTTTAACATAAATACTTATTGAATTATGTAGATAGATATTTCAGGGAAATACTATGCTTGATGGTGAATATCAATGTTTGTCAGCGGAATTACTGGATAATATAGCTGAAAAGCTTGAGTTTTTGGATGGTAACGGTGATCTTGAGCTGGAATATTATGATGGAGTGATAACCATCACCCTTAAATCGGGAAAGCAAATTCTTATTAATAAGCATTCGGCAAGTCAGCAAATATGGTTCTCATCGCCCATAAATGGCGGTATGCGTTTTTCATATAATAATGATTTAAGTAAGTGGAAGCTAGAAAATGGTAAAGAGCTTCTTACCACATTATCTGCTGAGCTTGAGGAAATCGCTGGTATAGAGGTTGAATTAGGTGAGAAATAGTAAAAATAACAGCGAATTGCTTAAACGACCGAAAGGTAGCATAAAAAATTTACTGCCTTTACTCAGATATTTAAGACCATACCGTATGCAAGTGGCAGGTGCTTTGCTTGCATTATTATTTGCCGCTTCAGCGGTTTTGGGGATGGGTAGCGGGCTGCGATATTTAGTTGATAACGGACTTAGTAAGGGTGATGTAGAGCTTTTGGACAGGTCATTTTTTATTCTGCTTGTTATTACATTTTTATTAGCTATAGCGTCTTATGCGAGATTTTTTCTGGTTTCATGGATAGGTGAGAAAGTAGTAGCTGACATTCGTAACGATGTTTATCGCCATTTAATATCTATGGATATGGAATATTTTGAGAAAGCCAGAACCGGAGAGCTGCTTTCACGGCTTACCACTGATACTACTTTGCTACAGGTAGTGATTGGTAGCTCTATATCAGTGGCCGCGCGTAATACTATACTATTTTTTGGTGGTTTTGTTTTACTTCTTATTACCAGTATAAAGCTTGCAGCGTATCTTTTGGTTATGGTTCCGGTAGTTGTTGTGCCAATTATCGTATTTGGCAGGAAAGTAAGATTTTTTGGGCATAAATCACAGGAGAAGGTGGCTAATATCAGCGCGCACGCTGAAGAGTCATTAAATTCCATCCGTACTATCCAGTCATTTACTCTTGAGGAATATGAGAAGGAGCGTTTCGCCGTCCTTGTTGGTGATACGTTGGATGCCGCGAGTAAGCGCATACGTAGTAGGTCGCTTCTTACCGCTATAGTTATTATGCTGGTTTTTGGAGCTATAGCCACCGTGTTATGGCTTGGTGGTCATGACGTTCTATCGGGAGATATGAGTGGTGGTCAGTTATCCGCTTTTGTTTTTTATTCGGTCATAGTAGCTGGCGCGGTTGGAGCTATCTCGGAAGTTATAGCTGATTTGCAGCGTGCCGCTGGCGCTGGTGAAAGATTGGTAGAATTGCTTAATATATCACCTTCTATAAATTTTTATGACAACAAAAGTGACAATGATTTATTACCGCTTAAAGAAGCTAATATAGAGTTTAGTGATGTAAAATTTTTCTATCCGACACGGACTGATAAACCGGCAATTAGTGATTTTTCGCTTGATGTAAAAGCTGGACAGACTATCGCGCTGGTAGGAGCGTCGGGAGCTGGTAAAAGCACAGTTTTTCAGCTTATGCTACGTTTTTATGATCCTAAGTCAGGAAAAATAAACTTAAATGGTCGGGATATACGTGATTTATCACTTAGAAATTTGCGTTCAATCATCGGGATAGTACCACAAGATCCTGTTATTTTTTCGGCAACGGCAAAAGATAATATTAAAATCGGCAATATCAACGCAAGTGATGAAGATGTAATAAAGGCTGCCCATATGGCACGCGCTATGGAGTTTTTAGAAAAATTGCCGGAAGGACTTAATAGTCATCTCGGTGAGAAGGGGATACGGCTTTCTGGCGGACAAAAACAGCGTATCGCTATAGCGCGTGCTATTGTTCGTAATCCTAAAATATTGTTGCTTGATGAGGCGACCAGTGCTCTTGACTCAGAAAATGAATATTATATACAGCAGGCTTTGGATGAGGTTATTAAGGAGCGTACAACTTTTGTTATCGCTCATCGTTTATCAACTATTATAAAGGCTGATAAAATAATTCTCATGAATGATGGTAAGATTGAGGCAACTGGGACTCATGATGAGTTGCTTAAGAAAAGTGAGCTATACGCGCGATTAGCTAGATTGCAGTTCAAAAGTGCCGCTTAGAAACCTTACAAGTATGTCACCAGAATTGCTAAGATTGAAATTTTTAGGCGTGACCGACCGAATTAGAAAAATTTCCGACATCAAAACCAAGAGAAGCTATCGCCAGCTCCCATTTCATCTCGTTTTCAGTATCAAACAGTAAGTTCTGAGTCGCTGATACCACTATCCAACTACCACTTTCCATTTCTGATTCAAGCTGTCCGGCAGTCCATCCAGCATAGCCAAGACTGATAAGGCATTTATCAGGACCTTTATCGTCAATTATGTTTTGTAATATATCAATGTTGGAGCTCACCGCTATTCCATCATATTTAGCTATAATACCCGCTATATCGGGTTTATCGCTGTGAACTATAAAGCCACGATTGCTCTCAACGGGACCACCAAAATGGACAGGAAGCCCATAATTTTTATCGGTTTTAAGACCGACCTGCTCCATAATATCATCTATTTTTATATTTTCTATCGGGTAATTCACTATGATTCCCATAGCACCCGACTCATCATGGACACACATATAAATCACCGCTCTGGTAAAGCAAGACTCTTGTAATGATGGTGAGGCTACCAGAAATTTTCCAGCCAAAGAACCCTTAGTGGCTGACTTATCGTAACCACCGCTTTTATTTCTGGTTAAAGGAGCAGCTATGCTCTCAGCTATTTTTATATTTTTAATCATACCTAGAATATAGTCTAATTTTAGAAAATTAAAAGCTAATAAAAGCATTGACAATGTTTTTATCTAATTGGAACTCGTGAAGAACGATGGAAGTGGGGATAATAGAATTGGGGAGTTTGGGAGTTAGGGAACTGAGGAAATGAAGTCAAATAGATAGAGTAAAATATCCTTACGACCAGATTATTGACTTTATGGCAACTTTGATATTATCGCATAAAAACAGATGATTATTGTCGCGCGCTGTTTTATACGGCTCATTTTTGAGTAGAGCTATACCAATATTATTAATAGATGTTCTTATCTCTCCGATTATGTTTTCACCAGCGACAATAGGAGTTCCAATAGCTGGTAGCCGCAAATCAGCGTTTGCTGTTATACGATAAAATCCTTTTTTTACATGTCCACGAAATTTGCTGCGAGCTGTTACTTCTTGACCGATATAGCAGCCTTTGGAAAAATCAACACCATGTAGTTTCTCGAAATCAGCCTCTAGTAACAGGCTCTTATCAATAATCATATCTTCGCTACCGATCATTCCCGACGATATACGGAAAAGTTCATATTCAACTTCATCAACTATTTTGCGTTCATCATCAGATGTGAGAATTTTTTTAACATCATTCATAAATTCTTCTTTTTTGCCAATTGACCTAATTCCCATAATTTTATTTCTGGGATCCAAGTAAAATAAGCTATTATTAATATTTATTATTTGACTATCATTTTCAGATGTTATTACAGGATTTTTGCCGTCCTCACTCCAGAAAACAGCAACCGAAAAATCTTCTTCTTTGCTAATCTCAATCTTAGAGCGCAGGCGATAAATTTTTAGTTTTGATAATAAATCTTCGGCACGCTCGGCGGATACATCAATGAAAATTTTGCCATTAAAGGGAATTAGAAAAAAATCATGAAGAAATTTCCCTTGAGGTGATAGTAAAGCGCTATAAATAGCGTTATTTTCAAGCAGTAGCTTAGTGTTATTACTTACTAATCCTTGCAGGAAAGAAACAGCGTCATCTCCACTTACCGAGAGCAACGCGCGGCTTTGCAAAAAAGCGCTAAACATTTTATTTCTCCATATTTTTATTTTGGGGTTTTTTATCAATTAATTTTTTATTCTTCTCTTCTAACTCATCGAGCTTACCAAGTCTTTCTTTGATAAAATAAGTCATATATTTAAGATCGGAATCTTTTATATCTGAGGCGTTATTTTTTATTGTTTCCATTATCCTAAGAGCATCTTGCATTTCTCCTCTTTTTTCATGGACTACTGCCACCATTTGTTGTGCCCATACTGGAACTCCGTCATTTACCAGTGGCTTAGCTACTTTTAACGCTAGATCTTTATCATCAAGTCTGTGTGTGGAAAGATATATTGATTGAACCAGCCACCACCATTTGTGTTTTATGTCACGAGTGGCATGATCATAAAGATAATCAACCACATAGCGTACATCAGATCTGTTTTGGGTTTGGCTGAAATAATAGGTAGCCATTGACGGGATCATGTTAGATTTTGAATCAATGCTGTCCATTAGTTTGAACCAATGAAATAGTTTGTTAAAATCATAATACCGTAGTGATGTGGAACGACCAAAAGTATCACCAGCGTTCTGTAGCTCAAAAGCCAGTAAGCGGAAATAAAATTGTTTGTCTCCAAAACTCATCGCGCTTACTGTTTGCTCGCTTGGCACGTTAGGCACAATGCCAAGTTCTGGTCTAATGGCTTTTACCTGATACCAGTAGCCAGCCTGAGCTATGATAAGTAGCGTGAATATAATCCGACAATCCAAAACTTTTTCTTTAATGTTGGTAAGAAGCATTGTCAAAACTGCCTGTGGCGGAAATCAATAATAGTCGCTGTTACAAGTAGTGGTATAAAAATTAAAGATTGTAATAGATATAGCTGCCAGTCCATAGCGTCATTTATTCCGTAAACCAGCCACTCGCTTTTAGAATAAAAATCAAGTCTTGGCGTTATTATGGCAATTATTTTTAGAACCCATTTTATTAGAATATATTTGGTATCATTAAACATAGGGTTATCGGCGGTCATCACAAAAAAAGCCATCATTCTAGATATAACGTAGAAGCCCATACAGGCAAGAACGGAGGTTACCGCGCTTCTCATGGTAAAGGCGGCAAATAGTGAAAACGATACTATCATTATCATTTCTAATATAAAGCTCGCTGACCAGACCATAAATCCAGTCCAATCATTTATGCCTATTAGAAAAATTATAGCTATAACCGGCAGGGTAAGAAGTAATCCAACGAGTGAAAAACCCAGTAGATATGAGACAATCAAATTGTTGCGGGATATTGGTTTTGATAAGATTACGTCTATTTCCTTATTATCAAAAGAATGCCTTATATGAAAGCAAACGAATACTATGATGCCGACCATAAGTACTACACGCGAGGAAGCGCTGGCATAGGAAAGAGTCATCTCCTGTTCCTCAATAAAAGCCGTCCCACCTAAAACCACTGATATGGAACTTGCTATAAGCACCCCAAGCATTAGTCCGACAAATAGCCAGTCACGTAGCGCGGTTATTAAAATATAGCGAATGTTAGTATACATAATTTTATTAATATAATTTTTTTATTGAATATATATGGCTATACAAAATTTTGATTTTGTAAAGCTTTCTATAGACACGACCTAGAATTCCAGAGGACGTGGATCCTGAATAAATTTCTGATATAGCGATTTATCGTAGGAAGTGGCGCTACCATTACTTCCAATTATTGTGGCACGAATAAATATTACCAATTCTTTTTTAGAGTTCTGTTTATCCACTGATTTGAACAGATTTCCAAATAATGGTATTTCGCTGGCATAAGGAACGCCGCTATCGGTATTTGATATTTTATCCTCTAATAAACCGCCTATAACAAGAGTTTGTCCACTTTTTATTTTAACTATGGAGTCAAGTTCCCTAGTCTCTATTTGTGGTGACTCGCTAGTGACTTGAGAAAGTGTGCGCAGAACGTCATCAGGAAGACCGGAGGTTTGAGTGGCGAGAGCTAGATTAATCTTAAATCCAGGGTCTTGTACAAATTTTACAAAGCGTTTTATAGTTGGTCTTATGCTTAGCGTAACCTCACCACTATCGGTATTTATAGAAGGTTGCAGGTTAAGTATTATACCAACAGGTTCTGTCCTTCTTTCGCTAGTAGCGGTAACGGTACCTGGTGTGGTAACAGTTCCGGTAGTGGTTGAAGGTGTAGAAGTAAGGTCAACATCGTAATAAACTATATCCTCAACAAAACTAAGCACAGCTTGTTGGTTGTTAACAGCGTTTAGACGTGGACTGGATAAGGCACGGACTGTACCAAACTCATTAAGCAATTTTACGGCGGAAGATAAATTAACACCTGAGCTTAATATGTCGTTTTTAAGTAGGGTAAGGGTTGGAACGCCAGCGATAATGCTGGAGCTTACGGTATCAGCTGTACTTTGAGAAAAGTTTATACTTTTGCCACCAAAATTATTCCAGTCAATACCGCTTCTGTAAGTATCATTGAGATTAACCTCAACTACTTTTGCTTCAATTAATACTTGCGACGAGGTGTTCTTCTCTATTTTTTTCAGAAATTTTTTGATGAGTTTATGTTGTCTTTCGGTAGCAGCAACAGTAAGAGTAGATGCTTGGCGGTTAACCACATAAAAAACTTTATTACCTGAGGTGTCAGAAGCTTGAGAAATGCTAGAATTTGAAGTGGGGTTAGCTGTTACTTGACTTTGTAAAGGAGTTATTGAAGGGTCATACTCGGTGTCACCTGAAGCGGGAGCCGCTGGAGCGGGATGAGATGACGAGGCGACAGCGGAGCTGCGTTTGGCTGGTGTATATGAGAGAATTTGTGCGATACCCGCTTCAAATTTTTTCCAGAAATCACTGTCAGCTTTTGAGGTAATATTTGACTGTGAGCCGGAGTTAGAGGATTCTGTGTTATTGCCGCCCCCAGTGGAAGAACCAGCTATTGTTCCTGTACTTATGCTGGCGCTGGAGCTGCGCTCGTTATTTAATAGATCTAGTGAGTAAAGCTGTATATATGGCGTATCACGTTCTATTCTTAAAACCCCATTTTTCATGTTGTAACGAAGACCCGCCATGTCAGCGATACGATCTATAACCTCATTAAATGGGCGGTCGGTCGCGCGTAGCGACACACCACCAGTGATTCCAGCGTCAACATCAATATCAACTTTAGCAAGGCGCGCAAGCTCAAACAGAACGTCCTTAAGTGGGACATCATCGGTAACCGCTAGTGATACAAGTTTAGTCTCACCAATTTTAGGTTTAGGTGGTGCTGTAAGTATTTCCGCAAGATCTGGTATTGGTGGTTCTACAATGTTATTGGCGTTTGCGACTTCGTCTTTTTTGAAGCTCTCTATATTACGCATATCACGAAAGTCACTACGGTTGAGTGACGCGTCACGATCTATGACATCAAGATCGTCAAGTGAGGAACTGTCCCAAGGGTTACAGCTGGAGATCAAGGCCGTACAGGACAATATCATTATCAACCTACTAACAGTTTGTCTCACAAATTCACCCTAAATTATTAGAAAACCTGAAATATATTATATTCAATATCATTATTATACTTATATACAGATATAAAATAATGCAACATCTCTTATCTAGTTTTTCCAGATAAATTTTTTAGTGCACACAGTAAACTGGCAAACTATTACAATATTAAAGTTAAGAAAAAATTAAGGCATTTATATCGCAATTGAAAACACAGGAATTGTATTGTGGATGGACGCGATCAAAGTGCGAGCCATAGCCAGCGAATTTAATTTAACAGTTAATTAGTATATCTTGTCTATAATAAGGAAGTCTATTAACTATATAATTTGGCAATGCGATTGGTGCTTTAGTTATGGAAAAACGCGCGACTACGAATCTAATAGGAAGTAATTTGGTAACTGGTGAGCTTGACAATGGTTTCTTTTTAAGAAAACGTGGAGCGAACGCCGGTCAGATATTGTTGTTACTTTTGGTTGCCATACTAATCGGAGTTGCCACCATAACTATAAATGAAAAGTTAGTGGTAACCTCTATAGTATTTATTCTGTTCGGTTTTATCTGTTGGAACTTGAGTAGAAGCGTCCAAGATAATATGAATATGGTAACCGCTGCTGAGTTTCAAAACTCACTATTTGCCTCAGCTCTTGGCATGAATCATGATTTTACTTTTATAGTGGCGGAAAATGAACGTGAAATATTCTATCTTGACCGCCCTTTCCAGATTTTTTTTCCGAGTTTCCTAAAACAAAAAAAACGTTCTCTTGATTTTTTTCTTAACATGAACAAGGTATCTAAGGAAGAGCAAGACAGTTTAAGTGTTCTCTTAAAAAGAAATGTTACGGAAGATATTACTGTTAATATGGAAATAGAAGGAAAGTCAGCGAATATTATATTGTCGGTTGAACCGATTCCTCGCCCTAAAGGTTTTACAGTGATACGTGGTCGCAAATTATAAAGTATTTATATAAAACAATATGTTAACTCTATTGTTGACATATGTTAGTTTTGCACTATACTCCCAACAATTTAATTATTGTTAATAAATACAGGGGGTATTATGCCAAAACAAGTTATACAAGAACAGACACCAGCGCCAGTGGAAGAAATAGATGTAAGCGCTCTTCCGACAAATCCGAATTTTAATCGTAATCATAGAACTCATACAAGTGATCCTGATTATAAAGAAGCGGAGTTACGTGGTAAATATCCTCCTTACAGGGATGCTGCTAAAATGGCGGAAAAGCCTGACTTTAATGAATATCCAGAACATGTAAGACAGGAAGTAATGGCTACCATGCAAAAAATAAAAGCGCATGATGAAAAATGTGATGATGTATTACAGCACGCTGTTGATAGCAATGTTCCTGAGTGGCAAAGAGGAGGAACTGGATTTGCTATTACAAATGCCGCTAAAGCGGTCACCATATTTGATCCTACAGGTCTATCAAGAATGGCTGTAAATATTGCGGGAGCTGCTCAGACTGGTATGGTCGCTCGTGACGCGTATCAAGGTAGTCACGAATGTAGGGACGCTGAGCATGAGATACTTAATACTCCGGCTGTACCTTCTTTAATGGGAAATACAAAGATGAGCGGTAGATAGTATTTTTGGTTATAGTATTAAGTAATTGCTCAAGTGGCTATATTAGCTTTTTTAGTCCCCGCATAAGCGGGGATTTTTTTATGTTTACACAATACGAATATGTGTGATCATATTTTTGGCACTATAATTGCTGGTAACAAATAATTGTTAGTGATGGTTTTTAATGTAAATCAGATAAGTTGTTCTGTTACTTTGACTCTAAATTTTACATACGAGAAAGTGATAGATATATAGTTTTTAGTATGCTATATATTCGTGCTAGGTAAATATTGCCTATAATATGATTGTTTGGGTAATTGTAAAGGTTGGTAAGTTATGAGTTTTACATCTGTTCCTATATTTGACGCTATGAAAGCGAAGCTTGGCTACTTGTCGGCAAGGCAAGGTGTTCTGGCACAAAATGTAGCGAACGCTGATACTCCTGACTATAAGGCTAAGGATTTGCGCACTCCAGATTTTAGGCGCACCTTGTCAAAAGAATTAGCTCATGTTCCTATGGAGACTACCAACAAGAAGCATTTAACTGGCTCTTCTAGCGGTCATTCTAAGTTCCGTATTGTAAATAGAGAATCAACATACGAGTTGAATCCTACGGGGAACAATGTTTCTATTGAGGAGGAAATGTCCAAAGTAGCTAGTAATTATATGGAATATCAGAAAACTATCAATTTATATCGTAAATCAGTTGAGTTGTTTAAGATAGCGATAGGAAAATCTAACGGTTAGCTTATTTTATAAATTTTTGTTTTTTTAAGGGGTAATTATGCAGTTATCGGATTCTTTAGCAATAGCCGCCTCTGGGATGAAAGCGCAGGGTGATCGTTTACGAGTGGTCGCTGAGAATATCGCTAACGCTGGGTCAACGGGTAGTAAACCCGGTGAGGAACCTTATCGCCGTAAGATAGTTACTTTTCATAGTCAGCTTGATAGAGAATTAGGTGTAAATACCGTAGAAATAAGCGAGCGTTCCTATGATATGTCAGACTTTATGAAGAAATATGAGCCTACTCATCCGGCGGCGGATGAGCAGGGTTATGTTTTATATCCTAACGTTAATACCATAGTGGAAATGATGGATATGCGAGAAGCCAGAAGAGGTTATGAGGCTAATATGAACATCATTGAAGTGTCAAAATCAATGCTATCACGCACTATTGATTTACTTAGGTAGTGTGGGATAAATTGTTTTTTAATATAATTATTATATATGGAATGACTATACTGTCTGGTGGTTGGTTTCTGGTTTTGGGGAATATATGAGCATAAATACATTATCCGCTAATAACGCTTATCTTAATCAATTAAAGTTGCGTAATGATATTACGGACGCGGCGTATCAAGAAGAGAACGCTAAAACTTCCTTTTATGACTTGCTAAAAGATGGTGTGCAGGATGTTATAGATACTCAACGTAACGCGGAAGAGCTTAGTATGGAAGCGATTACCGGTAAGGTTGATTTATCGGAGTTGGTGACGGCTGTAAGTGACGCTGAGCTTTCGCTTAATACGGTGGTTGCGATTCGTGATAAGGTGATAAGCGCTTATCAGGATATAATAAGGATGCCAATATAGTATTGTGGTGGTTTATTATGGGAACAAATGAGGTATTAGAAGTTATACGTGACGGTATATATGTGCTTATAATTATTTCCGCGCCAATAATGATCACGGCTTTAATTGTTGGGTTGATTATAGCTTTGATGCAGGCTCTTACTCAGATTCAAGAAGCTACCCTTACTTTTGTTCCTAAGGTGCTAGCGATGTTATTAGTGTTGGTGCTTACCTTGCCATTTATGGTGGAGCAGCTCACATCTTATAATCATCGGTTATATGAGAGAATAGCTAATATAGAATAGAAATTAAAGAATTGGAGAAACACAGCCATTAGGTTGTGCCAGCCATCACGCTCCATCCACCTTTGCGCTTGCGCGCTACAGCGAGACAAGCGCAAGGGACAGTAGTAGCGCAGCGGGAGCACGCAGCCGACTAGTATCGCTCTTCACTCACAGGGCAGAAGCAGCGTCAGAGAAATACAGTAAATTCAACCCAATAAGACTTGATTATGCGGGGATTGTGTATTCACCTTAGTCAAATACACAACTTGCATATATTACGTAACTTGTGTATAATGGGGGTATAAATTAGGAGATTTGCTATGACAACGATAGTAACAGCATCTGAGTTTCAGAAGAATTTTGGTCAGTATAAAGAACTGGCACAACGTGAACCCGTCAGCGTCACCAGTAATGGTCGTGAAAGTGTTGTGCTACTTTCCGCTGCGGAATACAAGGAATTTGAGACATTTAAACAATCTCGCTATGCGTATAATGGCGGCGTCACCGATGATTTTAAAGCGGATGTGGATGCCTTTATGGGCAAACATAGTGATGTGCTGGATGGGCTTGCCAAGTGAGCCTTTCATCCGAACCAAAATG